>JAEUUV010000244.1 GCA_016787285.1 Saprospiraceae bacterium
TGTCGAAAGTGCCGGGGGCAGCGCCCGGCGCCGCGACTACATTCAGGCTAAAATCGCCGCCATCCAGGTCGGTTTGCCGGGTTGAGAGGCGTTTGCGACAGGGGCTTTGGAAATATCCGTTGCTCATTTTGGTTGTTGATTTTAAGAGAGTTAGTGTTCCGCGTGTCAACCCCACCCCCATCCCCTCCCCCGAAGGGGAGGGGGGCTTGCACTCACTTTACTCTTTGTTCAGTGATTATGCATGCCCATTTTCGATTTTGAGGCGAGCCTACTGCTGATCTACAAGAAACCCGGGATCAAGCCCCCCTCCCCTTCGGGGGAGGGGATGGGGGTGGGGTTGATGCAGGGCGAAATCTTCCATTTTCATCTAATTTTATCCAATAAATCTTCGGGTAAGACCTTCCGCAATCGCGTACAAAAACACAATCACCAGAATGAGCAGCCCGAAATACAGCGCCGACTTGGTATCCGCTTCATACCGGTATGGTAACTTACCGCCGGCGATCATATCGAGTACATCCTGGTTCATCCGGCAATTTTTTTGCGGATCAGGGCGGTTACCACACCGGCCACTACGGCTGCGAGGCAACCGTACAGCAACAGCCGCAGGATCGTTCGCTCCTCAAAGGCGACTTCGACGCGGATACCGTCGGCAGACAGTTTTTCGAGTACGTCAAGTACGCCCATTCTCAGGTGGTTTTTTGGCGCTTGTTGTAGGCGTTTACGGCTGCCGTGAAGACGGCCAGCACGGCTACCAGCAGCAGGGTGAACTGCCAGACAGGAAGTGTTCCAATTGCTTTTTTCATGGTATGGATGCGGTTTTTGGGGTTTGCAGGCGAAAGAAATAGTACAGGATCATGGTGGCCAGCACCGTGGCGGCTACATGGATCAGCGTTTGGGTAATAACTTCTTTGGCACGCATGTCAGATGTTCAGGTTTTTCACGCGGGCTTGAATACTTTTCAGTTTGGCGTCCACCACTCCACCGGCATCGCGAAAACAACAGCCGCTGACGAAGAAGCCGTCGAAGGTCGCGCGAAGCGTGGCGCCGAACATGGACTTGTAGTAGGCAGCCAGTTGGATCAGTTGTGCGTCGGGTAGTTCGGCCATTGCCAGGATCGTATCGCAGCGCAGGTCGTTGCAGATGAAGGTCCAGCCGGTGGCCTGTTTCAGATCGTCGGCTAAGCGTTTGAGGTTTTGTGGCAGCGGCATAGCGGGTGTGCCGTCGGGATTGGCGCCGCTGCTGCTACTGTTGTTGCTGCCGTTGCCCTTGTCTGTACTGCCGCTCACTGCCGGCTTTTTGGCCATCCGGACGACGAACACCACGATCAGCGTCACCGCCAGGCCTACGGCTAAAAACAAACCAATGCGGAGCAGGGTGCGCTGCGTAGCGGGGTTGAAAACCTGTTGTATGGCGTTGGGTTGCGGCATTGGGGTGCTCGGGTTTAGCAATCAAACGGATGGTTGTGCGGGTCTTTGAAATAGTAGGCGTCGTCTTTGGCGCATGCCGGCCGGCCACCGGCGACCGGGTTTTTGAACACTAATTTGGGCACCCGGATCAGCAGGAACACCGCCGCACCTAAGGCAGCCAGCACCAGCAGGATGCGCAGCAGCGCAGCAAACGAGGTGTTTTCAGCATTCATGTCAGGCCGAGGGTGTCCAGTTTTTGCAAAAGCGTGGTGTTCAATCCGTCGCTCATGCCGAGGAAGGAACAATCGTCCGTGTACGCAGCGCCCACAGTTTGGTGCAGGGTTTGCCCCTGCGCATTTTTGTAGGCGTTGTGGATGACGCGGAGTTGATTGTCGTTCCACTGCAAGGCATCGTACAGCGCCTCGCAGCGGCCTTCGGTGGTCAGGGCGTTACCGGTGAGGGTTTCGTGCAGACGCGTGGCGATGGTCTTGCGGCGTTCGTAAAAGTCCGCCGGCACATCGCCGCCGCCTGCCTGCATTTTGGCATCCTCCGGCACGAGGCCGAACAACACCCGGAAATACGGCCGTAGCCACCACCACAGCGCCAGCGCGGCGAGTGCCAGGGCGATCCAGCGGGCATTTTTAGACAAAAAGCCCGTCGTGCCCGATCCGGCGCTCCAAAAGGCCGATGCTGCGGTGAGTGCCATAGCCGAAATGCCGGGCTTTTAGTTCGAGTATGCCGACACCGGACCCACCAGACGGGATTTCAGGCTTTGCAGCACAGGGGCCTCGCTCGTGGTTTTTTTGTCCGCTACCGGTGGAACCGGCTGAATACCGCCGCCGCTGCCGGACTTTTTGATCCTCGGGTACACATACTTGATGAAAAGCAGGGTCGCGCCCACGGCAAGGACGGCAATTACCCAGCGTTGTTTGAAAAAGCGCATCATGGTTTTTTTAGTGATGAGTGATGAACGATGAGTGATGAGTGGCCGAGCGTGGTGTCACGCGACGACCTTTTCCAGAAT
>JAEUUV010000267.1 GCA_016787285.1 Saprospiraceae bacterium
CCCGAAGGGGTTTTATGTTCAACTAACATTTTGACATACAACCCCTTCAGGGTTGGTACTTGTACTACTTGCCATCTATAAATATACAACCCCTTCGGGGTTTTGGGTTTTGTAACATCAGCAATCATCGCGCGCCGGTACAGAAAGTCAAACTAACGGCGCCTGCGGGCGCGCAACTTCTGCCCATGCGCGGATCACTAAAATTGTTTACCTGGTTCGGAATCCCGGTGTATCTGCACTGGAGTTTCGGACTCATTTTTTTGTACGCTCTCTGGATTAGTTACGCCAACAATCTGGATACGCTGAATACCGTCTGGCTCATGGGCTACTTTGCGGCTCTATTCGGCTGCGTATTGCTCCACGAATACGGGCACGCACTCACGGCTCGTCGTTACGGTGTGCGCACACAAGACATCATTCTCACGCCCATCGGCGGCATTGCCCGTCTGGAGCGGATGCCTGAAAAGCCGGTGCAGGAATTTCTAGTGGCAATAGCCGGCCCGTTGGTGAATGTTGTGCTGGCGGCGTTGCTGTTTTTTCTGGGGAAACTGCTTTTTGAGGGCGACCGCTGGACCTTGTTCAACTGGGTGCTGGAACAAAATATGATGTTTGGCGGCGAAACTGAAGACATGGACGTGCTGGAAGAAACGGGCATCACACCCTCTGGGCTTCTGTACTACCTTCCCGTGCTGCTGCTCACGAACATCGCGCTGGTGGTATTCAACCTGATCCCGGCGTTCCCGATGGACGGCGGGCGTATTTTCCGGGCCTTGCTGGCCATGCGCCTGGGTCGCGTTCGCGCTACGCAACTGGCCTCCTGGATGGGTCAGGCCATTGCCGTATTGTTTGTGGTATTCGGCTTGTGGAAAAATGCTTTTTCACTCGCACTGATCGGGATTTTTGTGTTCACCACCGCCCGTGCCGAAAACAACATGGTGCGACTCGATGCGCTGCTCCGCCGGTTCAAAGCCCGCGACCTGATGCGGCCGAATTTTACCCGCCTCGCGGTGAACGACTGGATGCAAACGCCCATCGGCCTGCTTAATCAGGGGCTGGAGCGGCACTTCCTGGTATTCGACCTGCAAGACCAACTCGTGGGCATACTGGAGGAAGCGCGGATCGTGGAAGCCATGAAAAAACGGGACCTCTCCGCCGAAATAGGACAATACATCCGGCCCGATGTCGGTGTGGTCGGTCAGGAGGAGAGTATGGAATACATTTTTCATCTACTCCAGCAGCGAGGTATCGGCTTGCTGGCAGTAGCCGACCGCGGCGAACTTGTCGGCGTTATTGACCAAGCCGGTCTTCAGAATTTTTTACGGCTAAACTCCCGGTAATCTTTCCCTTCTGCTACAACAACGGGAAGCTTCGTATGTTTGAGTTGCTTTCCAAACCATTATTGCTCATGAGGTCATTCTACATTGCTATTCTTTTGTTTTTTGTTGCCGGCAACATGTTTTCTCAAGCCGGAGCCGGCGGCAGTGCTGTCCGTGAAACCATTTTTTTTGCCAAAACTGGCAATCCGGACTGGCTGACCATACGCCCGGGCGTGCACATTACCGCTACCGATCTGGTACGCCTGCACAAGACCGATCTGGGTCTGACCGAACTGGATGAACTGATTCCGTACCGTTCCGACGCCGATGCACTCGGCTTTATCCACCACCGCTACCGGCAATACCACCAGGGCGTGCAGGTAGACGGCGCCGAGTTGCTTGTGCATGAGAAAGACGGCCACGTGCGCAGCCTGAACGGCAAATTGGTGCGCGGCCTGAATGTGTCGAACGTACGGCCTGCTTTGGCTGCCGGCACAGCGCTGAACCTTGCCTTGCAGCATGTACCAGCCGAGCGCTATTTGTGGGAATCGCCTGAAGCCGAGGCCATGTTGCGCCGGGTAAAAAATGATCCGGCGGCCACGTTTTTGCCCAAACCAGAACTCGTACTGGTAGCGCCGGGCTTCACCCAAAAACCATCCGATTTCCGGGCGGCATGGCACATGGTCGTGCATGCCGTTCAGCCGGAAGAACGCCGCACCGAGTTGTTTATCAGTGCCGAAGACGGCACCCTGCTTGAAAGAACAGAACAACTGTGCACCCAAAACACACCAGGCACCGCCGAAACCAAATACAGCGGCACGCGCGACATCGTCACAGAACTCATGCCCGACGGCCAGTACCGCCTCGTGGAAACCACCCGCGGCAACGGTATCGAAACCTACAACATGCGCCGGGGTACCAACTATGATTTGTCCGTCAACTTCACCGATGCAGACAACCACTGGAATAACGTAAACAGTCTCAAGGATGAAGTAGCCACAGACGCGCACTGGGGTGCTGAAATGACCTACGACTACTACCAGAATTACCACGGCCTTGCCGGACTGGACGGCAATGACATGCCGCTTATCAGTTTTGTGCATTATAGCTCATCGTATGAAAATGCGTTCTGGAACGGTTCGTGGGCCAGTTTTGGTGACGGATCAGGCTCCAGCCAGCCCTTTGTATCGCTCGATGTGGTGGCGCATGAGTTTACCCATGGCGTCACGGAGTTTTCCGCCCGCCTGCGCTACCGCAACGAGAGCGGCGCTTTGAACGAATCGTTCAGCGATGTCTTTGGCGCTGCTGTGGAATTCAAAGCCCGTCCGGAAAAGGCCAATTGGCTTGTCGGTGAGGATATTTTCACCTCCGGCAACCCTTTCCGGAATATGGCCGACCCTAAAGAAGAAAACCACCCTGATACCTACCAAGGCCAGAACTGGGCTGTGGGCAGCGGCGACAACGGTGGCGTACACACCAACAGCGGTGTGCAAAACCACTGGTATTACCTGCTTTCCGACGGCGGTACAGGCACCAACGACAACGGTGATGCCTACACGGTCACCGGCCTCGGGCTGGATGTGGCTTCCGACATTACTTTCCGGAATCTGCAATACTACCTGTCGGTATTGTCCAATTATACCGATGCGCGCGAAGGCTCCTTGCAGGCTGCGGAAGACCTGTTCGGCACCTGCTCGGCAGAATTTCTGGAAGTGGCCAATGCCTGGTATGCCGTAGGAGTAGGCCGTCCGTATTACCCCAGCGACCTCGGCGCCGTGCAGGTGCTGGAACCGGCTCCAGTGGTGTGCGGCCTCACCGGCTCCGAGCCGGTCAGCGTACAGTTTCGCTACACCGGCTGCAATGCCGACCTGCTTCCGGGCGATAAAATTCCGGTAGCCTACTCGGTCAACAACGGGCCTGCGGTGTGGGACACTCTGGTCCTTTCAGCCCCGCTTACGTTCGGCGATGCAGTCAGTTTTACCTTTACCACATTCCCTGCCGAACTAACCGCACCCGGTTTTCATACGTTGCGCTGCTGGTCCGCACTCAGTTCCGATGCCAATGCCGACAACGATGCAACAGAACTGACCATGGAAAGTATTGCCGGACAAAATACCGATGTGCGTATGCGCAACGCCGACCACCCCGCATCCGGCTGTTTCCTCCAGGCAGAGAATCCGCAGGTGGAAGTCGGTTTCTGGGGCTGCGACTCGCTGGCGGCAGGCACGGAAATCACCCTGTTTTACAGTGTAAACGGTGAAACGCCTGTGAGCGAAACCGTGCCGGTACCGTACACGCTGCGCACCGGCGAAACGTTCAAATTTACATTCTTCGAAGCGGCAGACCTGTCTCAAATCGGCTCCTACTCCATCAACTTCTGGGCAAAATACACCCCGGACAACATCGCCGAAAATGACAGTCTGGACAACCTGATTGTGGTGCATCCGGCGCCCTTGTACCGGGAAAAAGTGCTGGCGTTCGAAACGCCGCTCAATGCCCCGCTCGACAGCCTGCTCCTGATCAAAGGGACTAAGAACACCATTGACATTTCTGCCGCAGCCGCTCGCACCGGTTTGGCCGGCCTGCGTATTACCGGTGGCGACTTCGAATCAGCCATCGCTTCGGGTACCGCCAAAGCGCCAACCGAGAGCAATGTCTGGAATTCCAACCCGGCGTTCCGATCCCAAACCTGCATCTGTGCCGACCTGAGCGGAATGGCATCTGCCGACCTGCAATTCGACCTGAAGCAGACCTTTTCGTTTTTCTACCTGAAAAAACTCGGCGCCCACAATCCCTACGGCAGTATGCTGCGGCTGCTCGCCAACGGCGAACCCTTCGGCTCCGTTTACCGGGCAAGCACGCCCAGTTTCGACCCGTGGAAAAACCGCAAGGAAAGCCTGAAAGACTTCCTGGGCGGCAGTGTGCAAATCTGTTTTGAAACGTTCACCGGCGTCAGTGCCGACCTGGACACCTTTGCCGCCACCAGCTTCGGCGACCGCGTACTGCTGGACAATATCGTCATCACCGGCCAACCCACCGTTGGGACTAAAGATGCCGGCACCGGTGAACCGGACTGGTCCGTGCAGCCCAACCCGGGATCCGGCACGTTCACCGTGTCGGTGGTTTCGGACAAGTCGCAGGAACTGACCCTGACGGCTACAGATGCCCTCGGACGGGTGGTGCGCACGCAAACCTTAACCATAGGTGCGGGCAAAACGATGATCCCGCTGAATCTTCAGGGCACCGCTGCCGGTGTGTACACCGTGCAGTTGGGTATGGAGCAAGAGCGGTATGTACGAAAAATAGTCGTTCGTTAATCAGCAGCCATAGCCGACATGGACACACTGCTCGCCACCGAATTTATATCGCAAGCCTGCTACCGCATGGACGAGAGTACCCGCATGCTGCGAACGGCTCTGGCCGAGCTGGACGAGGCCGATGTGTGGAAACGCCCGAACACGGCGTCCAACAGTGTGGGCAACCTCATCCTGCACCTGTGCGGAAACATCCGCCAGTACGCCATTTCCGCGCTCGGGGGTACCGAAGACTTGCGCGAACGGGATGCGGAATTTGCCGCGCGCAACGGGGCGGATAAAGCGGTTTTGCTGGAAAAACTGTTGGCTACGGTGGACGAAGCCCAGGCAACAATCCGAAATGCCGACACCGACAACCTGATGCGGGTGCGTTCGGTACAGGGATTCCGCTTGTCGGGTTTGGGAATTGTTTTGCATGTAGTGGAGCACTACTCCTACCACACAGGGCAGATTGCGTTCTGGACAAAATTGCTGAAAGACAAAGATCTGGGCTTTTACGCCGGGATTGATTTGACGGTGCGATAACCCATCGGGCGAATCATTTTGGCCGTTCGCCAAACTTCAGGCGCGGGTGATACAGGTAGATCGTCTCTTTGAGGTATTCAGTGTCGAGGTGGGTATAAATTTCGGTAGTCGTGATGCTTTCGTGGCCGAGCATGTCCTGAACGGCTTTGAGGTCGGCGCCGCCCTCCACGAGGTGAGTGGCGAACGAATGCCGGAAGGTGTGCGGGCTTATTGTTTTTTGAATGCCGGCTTTCAGGGCCAGGTCTTTGATGATGTAAAACACCATCACCCGAGTGAGTTTGCTGCCCAGTCGGTTCAAAAACACGTAACCCTCCTGCCCGGGTTTGGCGTTGCCTTGCACATCCACTACTTGTGTCAGGTATTGCACTAGGTATTTGGCGGCTTCGGCGCCGATGGGGACGAGGCGTTCCTTGTTGTTTTTTCCCAGAATTTTCACAAACCCCGCTTCGAGGAACAGGTTGTTGCGCCGCATATTGACCAACTCGCTGACGCGCAGGCCACAGGCGTAAAGTGTTTCGAGGATGGCGCGGTTGCGCAAGCCGAGCGGCTCGCTCAGGTCAATGGCAGCCAGCATCTGCTGAATTTCGGACACGGTAAGCACCACGGGTATTTTGCGCTGCAAGCGCGGACTTTCGAGCAGGTCGGTCGGGTCGTCGTCAAGCAAATCTTCCACTAACAGGAATTTGTAAAACGCCCTGATGCCCGAAATCAGGCGCGCCTGCGAGGTGGCTTCCAGACCGAGGTCGTTTACCCAGTGGATAAATTTTTCGAGATCGTCCCGCTGCACCTCCAGCGGCCCGCGCGCATTGCCCGTAATTTCGAGGTATTGGACAAACTTCTGCACGTCGGCCAGATACGCCTCCCAGGTGTTCCGGCTCAGGGAACGCTCAAGTTGCAGGTAAGCGCGGAATTGCTGAAGGGCGGCAGGCCAGGTCATGGTTTGGTTGGCTGGTTGACAGGTTGATTGGTTGATTGGTTGATTGGTTGATTGGTTGACTGGTTGATTAGAAGGGGACGAAACGTTCGTTGACCAGGGCGCTGAGAACGGTGAAGGTGCGGCCGTTCCATTCGCCGAAAACAGTGATCGGTCGTCCGCCGCCAAGCGCCAGCAGCGACCAGCATACGGATTCCGGATTGGCGAGAGGCGTCTGTTTTCCCGCCCGATCGGCGATACCGAATTGCTTTTTTTGGAAAAAAGGCACGACATGCCGAAGTGTGGCGGGAAATGCCTGAAGCCAGGGCTGTCGGCCCAAAGCCGCGGCGCAAGATCGCGCCATGTCTTCGATTTTTTCATAACCCGGCAAATCTTCCACCGCTTGGGACACTGTTTTGACGGATTCAGATGCCAACGCGCGGTGCGGCCAGGCCGACGGGTAAAAGATCAATTCGCCTTCCAGAATGGTGCCCGGTTTGAAGCCCGGCAGGAATTCCGGTCCCCCATATGCGTAATCCAGCAAGAGCGCATACCGCTCGCTGCCGGAACCCAGCAACCAGATCCGGCGCTGCCGGAGTGGCGGCTCCACGACTTCTTCGACAACGCCGAGCACCGCCCAGGTATCGTGCAGGGGTTCGCCTTCGGTACGCACCGCTTCTTTTTTGGGTGCAATTCCGACGACGGCTTCGAGGTCGCGAAGCAAGGCCGGGGGTAAATGATTTCGACGTCGAAATGCCTGCAAGGCCATCGCTGCTTCCGCCAGAACAGCGGCAGTTTGTTCCGGCCAATCGGAGCTGTCGGCAGGCAGGTTTTCCAGCAAACGCATACTCCGGCTCAGACCGCGCATGGACGCATCCGCGAGGCGGGTGGCGATGTTTTTGTAAAAATCGGGGTCTTCCGAAACGGCAGTGGCTACCCCCCTGCGCAAGGTGTCAAGCAGCCAGATTTCCAGGTCTTCAAAGCCCGGCCCCATGCGTTCGAGTGGAGAGGATACTGCATCTTCTTCTACCACGGGTTTACCTGAAATCTGAAAATCATCAGGTTCTCCGCCCACGGGTAAATCCGTGGGAAGAAAGTCGGGCGGCAGCCAATCGGGCGGAGTTTTTTCTTCTTCAAATGTAGTTGCACCCGCACGTGAGCAGAATAGCCGAAACGCTTCGGCATGCACACAGGGTTTGGGCTGGAACGGGCAGGAGCAGTACGACCGGCTTGTTGAAATATCGCAGGCTATGCGGTGAACGGCATGGGTATAGACGGATATTTCTACAAAAATCAGGGTGCCGCACCGACGGGGGGTGGGAAAAAAAATTTGGCCGGCCAAACGTTCAGCGCGCATCTGCGGGAGCTGTTACGCGTTGGCTTCAGGTTCGTCTTCGTCGTCGGGGACGGAGGCAGACATACCTTCGCGGTCGAGGATGTGGAGCGACACCATAGCACGTTCGCTGGCTAATTGCTCGGCGCTCTTTTTGTTGAAGTCATCTGCCGTGCCCACCTTTTTCCCATCCACATAAACGGCCACCTTGAATTTGTCGCGCTTGTCGCTTTTGTACTTGGCCAGCACTTTGTAGTCAATCTGGCGTCCATTTTTCTGGCACCATTCGAGCAACTGGCTTTTGTAGTTGTCGTCGAACGATTCCAGTTCGTGAATATTCAGGTATCGGCGCAAGATGCGGCGGATGACGTAGTGTTTGGTCCGATTATAGCCCACCTCGATGTAGATGGCGCCGACCAGGGCTTCCAGCGCGTTTCCGAGCATGGATTTGGAGAGGCGGGTCTGGTTGTAGTTAGTCAGGAACAGGTCGAGGCCCATCCGGTCGGCGATTTCGTCCAGCGATTGCCGTTTGACAATTTTGGAGCGCATTTTTGTCAGGAAACCTTCGTCGCTGTTGGGGTATTTGGTGAACAGGTATTCAGCCACGATGGTGCTCAGTACGGCATCGCCGAGGAACTCCAGACGTTCGTTGTTGGAGATGGCATAGTCTCCGGCAGAGAACGTGCTTTTGTGGTAAAACGCAAGTTTGAACAGGTTGAGGTAGGCCGGCGTAAACCCCAGCATAGTTTTGAGCCGTCGCGCCAGTTCCTTTTCGGGGTGGAAATACAGGTTGTAGAATCGTCGAATGAACCGTAGAACAAGAGGCATACGAAGGTGATTAGTTGCACCGCGCCGATGCTGTCGGGCGATGATGAGCCGGTTTTGGGGTTGGTTGTTTCCTGCAACCACCCGGCTTGTTTCGCAGCGTCTTGATCATATTTTCCGGAATATGATCGAGGCGTTGTGCCCACCGAAGCCAAAAGTATTGCTCATGGCGGCGTTCACGTTGCGCTGTTGTGCCGAGTTGAAGGTCAGGTTGAGTTTCGGGTCAATGTCGGGGTCGTCTGTGAAATGGTTGATGGTAGGGGGCGCAAAGTTGTGTTGAATAGCCAGAATGCTCGCGATGGCCTCGATGGCGCCGGCAGCGCCGAGCAGGTGTCCGGTCATACTTTTAGTCGAGGAAATATTCAGGGAATAGGCGTGTTCGCCGAATACCTGCCGGATGGCTTTCAGTTCGGCCACATCGCCCAACGGGGTGGATGTTCCGTGTACGTTGATGTAATCCAGGTCGGTGGGTTGGAGGCCGGCATCTTGCAAGGCGAGGTTCATCACATTGATCACCCCGATTCCATCCGGATGAGGCGCCGTGATGTGGTAGGCATCGGCAGTTGCGGCAGCTCCTACAACTTCGGCGTAAATGCGTGCGCCGCGTTTTTTGGCGTGTTCGTATTCTTCGAGTACGAGGGCGCCGGAGCCTTCGCCGAGCACAAACCCGTCGCGGTCTTTGTCGAAGGGCCTTGAGGCGGTAGCGAAATCGTCGTTGCGCTCGCTGAGGGCTTTCATGGAGTTGAAGCCCCCGACAGCTGTTTTCGTGATGGTCGCTTCCGAGCCACCGGACACAATGATATCGGCCCGGCCCATACGGATGTAGTCGAAGGCGTTCATCAGGGCATGCGACGAAGATGCGCAGGCAGACACCGTGGCATAGTTGATGCCCATGAATCCGTACTGGATGGAGATTTGGCCGGCGGCGATGTCGGAAATCATCTTGGGAATCAGAAACGGATTGTGCCGTGGCGTGCCGTTGCCGGTGATGTGTTCTTCGATTTCTTTTTCGAGTGTAGCTAGGCCACCGATGCCCGAGGCCCAGATCACACCGACTCGTTGCTTGTTTATCGCCTCCAGGTCGAGTCCGGAGTCTTTGATCGCTTCATCCGCTGTTACCATGGCAAACTGCGTGAAGCGGTCGAGGCGGCGGGCCTCCCGGCGGTCAATATGCGCTTCCGGGTTGAAATCTTTCACCTCGCAGGCAAATTGCGTTTTGAACAGGCTTGCGTCAAACTGGGTGATGAGATTGGCTCCGCTAATGCCTTTTTGAAGGCCAAGCAAGTACTCGGACAGGGTGTTCCCAATAGGGGTGAGGGCGCCAAGGCCGGTAATGACGACTCGTTTCATACGTTGCATTTTCGGTTAATCTGGTTCACGAAAGGCCCTTGGAGCGATGTAACAGCGGCAAAGGTACAAGGGTTGAAACAGAACGCAAAAGGTTCAAGGCAAAGCTGCCTTGAACCTTTTGAAAGATATTTCGAGAGCGGGACAATGCGCAGCGAGCTGCTCAGGCGCCCGTCTGGCTTTCGAGATACTCAATTGCCTGACCGACCGTCTGGATTTTTTCGGCCTGCTCGTCCGGAATGGACACGTCGAATTCCTTTTCGAATTCCATGATCAATTCCACGGTGTCGAGCGAGTCGGCCCCGAGATCCTGAATAAAGTTGGATTCAGGGGTCACGTCGTTTTCGTCCACACCCAGTTTGTCTACAATGATTTTTTTGACACGTTCGGCTACGTTTGCCATGTTTTTACGACTTTAGGTGAAAAAAAGTGCATTTTTCGAGGGGCAAAGAAACGGCGATCCCGGTTTTTAAAAAAATTTTTGTCCCTATTATTTTCCCGTACCTTCCTGCTGTTTCCTGATACTTTTTTGTAAAAAATACACTTAGTAGGCTTCGCAATTGAATCACCATCAAAGGTGCTTAGGCGACAATAGCATTTGTTTTTAAGAGTATAGCCATAAAATGCTTTGTCTTTTTGCGTTCCGCCATCTACTTTTGTGGTCGCTTCTTATTGTAAAATTTACACTTAAAAAGAGCGATACGAAAATGACACGCACAGAAACGGATATTATCTTGCATCAAAACTCCCCCCTCATGCGAAAAGACGGCAAGCAAAACACAAAAATTGTTGCTACGGTAGGCCCCGCCTGCAATACTTACGAAAAATTACTCGAACTGGTAAAAGCCGGTGTGGATGTGTTCCGACTCAACTTCAGTCACGGCAGCCATGCCGATCACCTGACGGTCATTCAGCACATTCAGGCAATAAACGAGGAGTTCAACACGCACGTCAGTATTCTGGCCGACCTGCAAGGCCCCAAACTGCGTGTAGGCAAGATCAAGGACAATGCTTTGCCCTTGCAGGCCGGCGACATCATCACCCTGGTCAATGAGGACGTACTCGGCACCCGGGAGAAAATTTACATGTCGTACGAGCAATTCGCTGAAGACTGTGAGGTGGGCGAACGTATTTTGATGGACGACGGCAAACTGGTTTTTGAAGTAGCCGAAACGAACAAGCGCGACACCGTAAAACTCCGGTGCCTGCACGGCGGCATTCTCAGCAGCAACAAAGGCGTGAACCTGCCCGACACCAACATCAAACAACCCTCACTTACGGAAAAAGACCTTGACGACCTCGACTTCATCCTGACTCAACCGGTCAACTGGATTGCCTTGTCGTTTGTGCGCACCCGTGAGGACGTGGAAGACCTGAAACAGCGTGTAGAAGCGAGCGGACACCCCGCCAAGGTGATGGCTAAAATTGAAAAACCCGAGGCGGTCAAGAACCTGCGCAAAATCGTGAAAGCCGCCAACGGCATCATGATCGCCCGCGGCGACCTCGGGGTGGAAATGCCCATGGAGCGTCTGCCCATGACCCAGAAAGAGATTATCAAAATGTGCATGCAGTTTTCGCGCCCGGTCATTGTGGCTACGCAGATGATGGACAGCATGATCAAAAGTCCCTCGCCTACCCGGGCCGAAATTACGGACGTGGCCAATGCGGTACTTGACGGCGCCGACGCGGTCATGCTCAGCGCCGAAACATCGGTGGGCGATCACCCTCCCCTTGTCGTTCAGGCAATGACACGTATTATTGAAGAGGCAGAGAAACACTACTGGCCGCAGATTGCAACGAAACGCCCGAAGCCTTCTGCCAACGCCAGCACCTTCCAGAACGATGTGATTTGTTTTACCGCCTGCCAGGTGGCGGAAGAAATCGGCGCAAAAGGCATCGTCGGCCTTACCGTTTCAGGATATTCTGCGTTCAAAATGAGCAGTTTCCGGCCGAATTCCCACATTTTCATTTTCAGCGACCAACAGCATATTCTCAATACCCTGAACTTGCTGTGGGGGGTGCAGTGCTTCTATTACGACCGCGATGCCTCCACCGACGAGACGATTCAGGACCTGACCGATATTCTGAAAAACAGCAACTACGCCCAGAAAGACGATGTCCTGATCAACACCGCCTCCATGCCGGTGCATAAACGCTACCGAACAAATATGTTGAAAGTAACGGTCGTGGAGTAGGCTCATGTTGAACGGCTTCCGGCGATGTCCGCCGATTGAGCAAAAGTAGTGCTCAGGATGTGGCGATGTGTACCTTTGCAGGCATTGACCCAGGATGGTACGAACACCCTCCCAATCGCTCACCGCTCATCACTCATCGCTACTTGGACACATTTACCATAAAACTCCCCGTCTTTGAAGGGCCTTTCGACCTGCTCCTGTTTTTCATTGAGCGGGACGAACTGGACATTTACAACATCCCGATCGCCAAGGTGACGGACGACTTTCTCGACTACCTGCACCACCTTGAGGCGATGAATATAGACGTGGCGTCCGAGTTCATCGTGGTGGCTGCTACACTCATGCGCATCAAAGCCAAAATGCTGCTGCCGCGCAAGCAGGTGGACGAGGAGGGCAACGAAATTGATCCGCGCCACGAACTCGTGGAGCGCCTCCTGGAGTACAAGCGCTACAAAACCGTGCTCGAAGACCTGCGCCGGCTGGAGGAAGTGCGCTCGTTTATGACGCCGCGCGGTTTTGCTACTGCCGAGTTGCGCAAACTTGCCGAAACCGCGCTCGCCGACGCCGAGATGGAAAGCGTGTCGCTGTACCGCCTGCTGCGGGTGTTCGAGCGCCTGCTGAACCGCTTCGAAGAAGACCAGAAGGCCAAGCGGATACACACGGTCTACAATTTCAACTACAGCATCCAGGGCCAGCGGGAGTATTTGCAGGGAAAACTCCGGCGCGGTGAACAAACGCCCTTCGAGGATATTTTTCTTACACTCGACAACCGCATCCACGCCATCGTGACCTTTCTGGCTCTGCTCGAACTGCTTAATGCCCAGGAAGTGGCGCTGGTACAGGGAGAGGGTGTAAACAATTTTTGGCTGACGCTGCCGGAAGAAATGCCCGAAGAGCAAGCCGAGCAAGTATAGCCCAATACAAAAAGCGCTCAGAATAGCACCATTTTTCGTTACTTTTGCCACCAAAATACCCTTACATGGCGCTCCAAGACAAGTACATAAATCCGTTTACGGATTTTGGCTTCAAAAAATTGTTCGGCTCTGAGCCGAACAAAGAACTCCTGATTGACTTTTTGAACCAGGTTTTGCCTGCCAAACATCGGGTTCAAGACCTGACATACGCCCGAACAGAGCAACTTGGCAATACGGAAGCAGACCGAAAGGCCATCTTCGACCTGTACTGTATTGGCGAAAACGGCGAACGGTTCATCGTGGAAATGCAAAAAGCAAAACAGAATTTTTTCAAGGACAGGAGCGTCTATTACGCCTCGTTCCCCATTCAGGAGCAGGCAAAAAAAGGCGACTGGAACTACCAGTTGGCGGCCGTGTACATGGTCGGCATTCTTGACTTCGCGTTTTCGGAGGACGCGGCGGAACGGGAGGTGCGCCATGAGGTGCAACTGAAAGACCATAAGTGCCGGGTATTTTATGACAAACTGACCTTTATCTACTTGGAGATGCCCAATTTCGGCAAGTCCGAAACAGACCTGCAAAACAACTTTGACAAATGGATGTACGTGCTGCAACAACTTCCCTACCTGCAAAACCGCCCGTCTGCATTGCAGGAGCGTGTTTTCCAGAAATTGTTCGAAGCCGCCGAGATCGCCAAATTTACCCCGGATGACAAAGTCAAATACGAAGAGAGCCTGAAGTATTACCGGGATTTAAAAAATGTAGTGGACACTTCATTTGATGAAGGCAAGGCCGAAGGCAAGGAGGAGCGAAATATTGAAATCGCCCGCCAAATGAAACAAGAAGGCGAGTCGCTAGAAAAAATCATTCGGTTCACCGGTTTGAGTTCAGAGGAGATTGGAAAGTTGTAGCGACTACCAGGTTTACCAATAATGCCTCTTCTTTTATACCTCCAAGCAACCCGGCGATGACAGAACCTACACTAAGAAACACCTGGCTTTTGCACCAAATTTGCGCCTTATGGTTGACGTACACAGCATCGAAAAAACCTGCACCATTGCCGAGTACCTCGCCCGCGAGGACGACAGCGCGGTGCGCCATGAGTTTCACAACGGAACCCTGTTAGAAATGGCTGGAGGAATATTGCCCCACAACGTGGTCAAACTGCGTATTGCAGGAATTCTTGACCTTTTGCTTATGCAGAAAAAAATGCCGCATGTCGCCTGTAACAGCGACACCAAAGTGCGCATCGAAGCCGAAAATCGCTTCGTTTACCCAGACCTCACCATAACCGACGGCCAACCGGCATACTACCGAAGCCCGGACGGTGCCCTGCGCCGCGACATTGTCATCAACCCGCTTGTGATCGTCGAAGTGCTGTCGGAAGATACCCGCGCCTTCGACAAATCCGAAAAGTTCGACCTGTACTGTACCATCCCCGGCTTCCGGGAATACATCCTCGTGGAGCCGGAAACATTCTGGATCAAGTCCTATTTCCTGCAGGACCCGGCCCGCGACCTCTGGCACATCCAAACCCTCACCGAACCCGATGCCGTCCTTGAGGTGCAGTCGCTCGGCATTCAAATTCCGCTGCCCGACCTGTACAGCGTGTTGGAGAAACTTCCCAAGGAATAATTCGCAAGCAAGCATTTGCATGAAAATACATTTCCACCTCTACTACGCCACCCAATACGGCGAAAACCTGGCTGTCAAAACCGAACTCCGGCGCGACGGCGGTGTCATCCACGGCGAACATCCATTAACCTACCTGAACGACGCGCTCTGGCACGGCTTCGTGGAAATAGATGCCCGGCCCGGCGACCGACTCCGCTACCACTACGAATCGCACGACCGTTCCGGAGCCACACGCACCGAAGGCGGCACACGCGAAATCGCACCGGATACCGCCGGCCCGATCGAAGTGTACGACTGCTGGATTCCGATGGGCGCCGTTCAAAACGCCTTCGAAACCCAGGCTTTTCGGGTGCTCGCCCCCCGAGCGTCAAAGGCTGCGGCAGCCAAAAAGTCCGGCGCCTGCACCCACATTTTTCGGGTAAAAGCCCCTCTGCTCGACACCGACCACGTGGTGTGTCTGCTCGGACACGGCACGGGCCTGCGCGCCTGGGATATCAAAGCGCCCCTGCTGCTCCAGCCCGATGACTTTGGCTGGTCGGCCCGACTGGACCTTTCCGGCGAAGACTTCCCGCTGGGCTACAAATACGGCATCTGGAATACCCGCACCAAAGAATTTCTCGGCTTTGAGGACGGCGGCAACCGCGCCCTGTACCCACCCGCCACAGGAACCAGGCAGGTCGTGCTGCACGACGGGTTTGCCCGGTTCTCTGTCCCGGCGTGGCGCGGCGCCGGTGTGGCCATTCCGGTGTTCAGCCTGCGCAGCACCAGGAGTTTCGGCGTAGGCGAGTTCACCGACCTGCCGGGGCTTGCCGACTGGTCCAAATCCGTCGGGTTGAAACTGATCCAGTTGCTGCCGATCAACGACACCTCGGCCACCGGCACCTGGGTGGACTCCTACCCCTACTCCGCCATTTCGGCCTTTGCCCTGCACCCCATTTACCTGAACGTGGCCGAAGTGGCCGGGACAAAAAACGCGGCGCTCGTCAAGCCCTTTGCCAAAAAACAGCAGGAACTGAACGCACTGCCCGCCGTGGACTACGAGGGGGTGCTGCAAACGAAGTGGGCGATCATCCGGCAGTTGTTTTCCGTACAAAAAGACGATTTTCTAAAAGACCCTGCCTTCGTCCGGTATTTCACTGAAAATCGCCACTGGTTGGTGCCCTATTCGGCCTTTTGTTATTTGCGGGACAAACACGGCACCACGGATTTCAACCAATGGCCGGAGCACCGGGTGTATCAGGAAAAAGAAATTGAAAAACTTGTGTCGCCCAGGTCGGCGCACTACAACGAGGTGTCCATTCACTATTTCGTGCAATGGCACCTGCACCGGCAATTGCGCGCCGCTGTCGAGTACGCGCATGCACAGGGCCTGGTACTGAAAGGCGATATTCCGATCGGCATCGCCCGCCAGAGTTGCGACGCCTGGGTAGCGCCCGATCTGTACAACATGGACATGCAGGCCGGCGCCCCTCCCGACGATTTTGCCGTGAACGGCCAGAACTGGGGCTTCCCCACCTACAATTGGGAGCGCATGAAAGCCGACGATTTCGCCTGGTGGCGGCAGCGTTTCCAGCAGATGAGCCTGTACTTCGATGCGTTCCGCATAGACCACATCCTCGGTTTTTTCCGCATCTGGAGCATCCCGACCCATGCCGTGGAAGGCATCCTGGGGTATTTCGTGCCGGCCATACCGGTCACCGAGCGCGAGTTTCACGAAGCCGGTACCGGATTCAATTACGAGCGCCTCTGCAAGCCGTTCATCAACGATGCCATCCTGCACGAGTTTTTCGGCGATCAGGCCGACTATGTGCGCCACACCTTCCTCGACCGCACGCCCGACGGCGGCCACTGGTCGGGCGGCAGCCAGTACGTGTTCAAACCCGAGTTTGATACCCAGCGCAAGGTGGAGGCGTTTTTGGCAACCCCACCCCCAGCCCCTCCCCCAATGGGGAGGGGGGCTACATCCCGGAAAAAAGGAGGGTCAGTGGTTGGGGAAAACGTATCCCAAAATGAGGGAGAAAAGCCTCAACACACTACTGATCTCAAGCGTAACAGCGATGTTGCTCCCCTCCCCATTGGGGGAGGGGTTGGGGGTGGGGTTCTCGCCTTGCTCGCCAACGTGATCCTGCTCGACACCACGCCCGAAGGCCTTGGCGAAAGGCAGTTTGCGTTTCGCATCGGCATGGAAAAAACGGCCTCGTTCCGCTTTTTGCCCGACACAATCAAGGAGCCGCTGCGGGCGCTGTATGTCAACTATTTTTTCCGGCGGCAGGACGACTTCTGGCAGCGCGAGGCTATGGAAAAACTACCCGAACTGAAACGCGCCACCGAGATGCTCATCTGCGGCGAAGACCTCGGCATGGTACCGCACTGCGTGCCCGACGTGATGCGCGAACTCGGCATCCTCAGCCTCGAAATTCAGCGTATGCCCAAGGCCGCCGGCGCCGCATTTTTCCACCCGAAGGACGCGCCCTACCTGTCGGTGGTGACCCCTTCGACCCACGACATGAGCACCCTGCGCGGCTGGTGGGAGGAAGACCGCGACCTGACCCAGCGGTTTTTCAACGAAGTGCTCGGCTACGCGGGTACGGCGCCCTACTTCTGCGAACCCTGGGTGAACAAAGCCCTGCTGGCCCAGCACCTGCTGGCCCCTTCGATGTGGGCCATTTTCCAGTTGCAGGACCTGTTCGGCATGGACGGCGCCCTGCGCCGCGAAAACCCGCACGACGAGCGCATCAACGTGCCGGCCAACCCCAAGCACTACTGGCGCTACCGCATGCACCTGACGCTGGAGCAACTGGCCCGGGCGGAGTCGTTCAACGGGGTGCTAAGGACGATGGTGGCGGAGAGTGGGCGGGGGTGAGGCAGCAGCCTGAGAAACACAAAGGGTGACGGCTTCTTGAATTAGGTGCGATTGCCATTGCTACCATGATATGATTTGAAAAATGGAGGCATTAAGACAGTACACTCAAAAATTGAAAAAACTGCGTCTTGGTGTAACTGCCTACGGCAAGGCACCCCACAAGCCTGTCTTTTTGCTCACGCAAATTGAGCAAGTCGAGAAGGGAAGAGTTTTAGAGAACAAGTTTTTCATTACGCCCGAATTCGTCGCCGACTTCAAAGAAAACTTTGCCTTGCTGGTTAAGACAGGACACAAGTCAGACTTCATCCAACCTTTCTATTATCTACAATCAGACGGTTTTTGGCACATCCAAACACATCCCGGTGAGGTGTTGGACACATTCGTTCGGAGTTTTTCCTTGCTGAACGAAAAGGTAGAATACGGGTTTTTCACTCCTGAATTTTTTGCTCTGCTTGCTGACCAAAGTTCAAGATTGTTTCTTCAAAACCTACTTCTGGACAGTTACTTTCCAGATGCAAAAGCCGATTTTTTAGCAAAAAAAATGAGCAGTACAGATGCCGAGTCGATTCTTGAAAAGTTTTTGCTCAATGAGTCCAACACGTTTCCCTCCATTTTTGAACATCATGAAACCGACCAGGATGCAGCGTTTATACGCGGAGGTTTGTTCAAAAAACTGGTGCCGCAAGTGTACAACCATACCTGCGCAATTACCGGAATGCGGCTGATTTCCAATTTTGGTTTTTCCATGATAGATGCCTGCCACATCATCCCTTTCAAAGTTTCCGGCGACGATCGTGTGACAAATGGCATTGCACTCTGCCCAAATTTGCATCGCGCATTTGACCGTGGCCTTATTTCGGTCGGGGATGATTTCAAAATTTTGGTTTCCACACATTTTGCCGAAGACAAAGCCAGCCCATACAGCATCAAAATATTGGCAAGCAAATCTATTGCCTTACCATTTGGTGAAATCCATTTCCCCGGGAAAGCCAACCTCAAATGGCATAGAGAAAATGTTTTCAAAGGCTAACACAACAAAAAGAAACGCCCCTTTCGCTCAACCCCGCTCACGCCACCGCATACTCCGTCATCCTCCGCACATCTTCGGGCTGCAGATATTCTCCGGCATCTCACCCAGGCGGATGCTTCCCAAAAGCCGCCAGCACCAACCGCAAATTCAGTGATTCTGCCCGGTTCATTTTCAAACATTTTACCGTCGCCCGTCCTGTCGGAGTAAGGCCGAGTATCTCGGTACGGGTTTCATCCCAGGCAAAATGTTCTTGCCAATTTTGCGTGCGGGGGTTGAAAATCGGCACAATCTTCCGGGTTAATGGATCCAAAGCCGCCAGTTTTGTGTGTTTGTGCGCATTGCAAGCCGGGCACGAGAATGCGAGGTTTTCCGGTTCGTCGCTACCCTGTTTGCTTCGTGGCTGGATGTGTTCGACGGAGAAAGGCGCCGTGGAATACCCCTGTTGATTTTTGCAATACTCGCAGTTTCCGTCGGCCCGTTCGAAAACTTGTCGGCGCACCGCCAAGGGGATAGCGGCATTAGGCATGGCGGTTCGGGTATAGGCCAAGTTGTTTCAACTGTGCATCGAAAGGGACATTGCGGAGCAAAGCCAGTTGCCCCACCAACTGTAATTTCTCGGCATCGTATTTTTCCAATTGGCGAACCAGAGCCAGTAGATCCCGATGTTCTTCCTGTGTCAGGATTTCTTGCCGCCGTTTTTCGTCCAACTTTAGAAATTGCTCCATTTTTTTGGGTGGAAACTCCTTGTTGATTTTTTTCAACAACAAAGACTCTTCCAGCGGCAACCCCTTGGATTTTCTACGGGCATTAAGTGCCAAAATGCTCAACAGAAACTGCTCAAATTCGGTAGGGCGCAGTTGCTCTGCCTGATGAATCAATTGCCCAACCGTAGAGGAACTGGCATGTTGCGCGGTCATATTCATAGTGTTGATGTTTTTTGCTACAAAAATAGGGTTTTCTGTGTTAACGCCAACTGCCTAGCCCCACCTCCCCTATCAACACTTCCGGCGTCCACAGTTTACCTGCTTCATATCACATTTACGAGAGCACGGCGCCTTACTTCTGCGAACCCTGGGTGAACAAAGCCCTGCTGGCCCAGCACCTGCAATCGCCTTCGATGTGGGCCATTTTCCAGTTGCAGGACCTGTTCGGCATGGACGGCGCCCTGCGCGCGAAAACCCGCACGAGGAACGTATCAGCACACCTGCCATATTGGCACACCCTGCGCCTTGGCACGTTTTTGTGAAGAGTGGGCGTTCCCGCAAAGCTCGCAAATACTGCTCCGTTATGTTCCAGCACCAGACTTATGCCGAAGGGGCCGCTTCCGGCTCCGACAATACCCAATTCCAAAGCCGTTCCAGCGACGACGGCCACCTACTCGACGCCTATTCCCGCACGGTTGTGGGTGTGGCGCAGCGGGTGAGCAACGCAGTTGTGCACCTGAAAGTAGAGAAAAAACAACAGGGCCGCCGTCCGAATCTGCCCCAGGGCGCTGCCGGCACAGGCAGCGGCTTCATCATCAGCAGCGACGGGTTTGTGGTGACCAACAGCCATGTTGTCAGCGGCGCCGAGCGCATCGAGGGTATGCTGCAAGACGGGCGTTCGTTTCAGGCCAGCGTGGTGGGCGACGACCCGGCTACCGACCTTGCCGTGGTGAAAGTAGACGGTGAAAACCTCGCCCCGGTGGCTTTTGGCGAGAGCCGACGCCTGCAAGTGGGCCAGATCGCCATTGCCATCGGCAACCCCTACGGATTCCAGTACTCGGTGACGGCGGGCGTGGTCAGTGCGCTGGGGCGTACCCTGCGTAGCCAGAGCGGGCGCCTGATTGACGACGTGATCCAGACCGACGCGGCCCTCAACCCCGGCAACAGCGGCGGTCCGCTGGTGGACTCGCACGGCTACGTCATCGGAGTCAATACTGCCGTGATCCTGCCCGCACAAGGGCTGTGTTTTGCCGTGGCGTCCGACCTTGCCCAGTACGTGGTAGGCAAACTCATCCTCGAAGGCCGCGTGCGTCGCGGATTCATCGGCATCGGCGCCCAGAGCGTGACGCTGCCGCCAAAATGGCTGAACACCTTGCAACTTGACACCAAGGGCGGCATCCAGATTCACAGTCTCGAACCCGGCGGCCCTGCCGCACAATCCGACCTGCGGGCAGGCGACGTCATCGTGCAGTTCGAAGGTAAACCCATGGACTCCATTGACGCTTTGCACAAAGCGCTGGACGAGAGCAGCATCGGGCGCTCGGTGAGCCTGTGGGTGCTGCGCGACGGCGCGCTGAAGCAAGTGTCGGTAGTGCCGGGGGAGTTGCGGTAGGGGCTGTACAAAGGCCTCCTACTTTCAACTAAATATGTCAATAAGTTAAAGCGGCAAAAAACAAATTGTAAAAAATTTTTAACTTAAAAAACAACAAATCCACCACATATTTAACCAACTATCTATCAATTTTCCGAATACTAAAAAAAGCGACCGTTTAATAAACCGGCCATTTACTTGCACGACAAAGGGCTTACATTCGACCCCGATCCCTGTTTGCCCCGCGTGTACATTAAAAATCAATGGCCATGAAAGCATCCCCCGGTCCAAATGTAAGCCCATCTGCCGCCCCCCCAATTCCTGTTCAAATCCAGAATTTTTACCTGTCCTCTGAAGCACTCCGTTTGGAAAGCTGCTTAGGCAGTATGGGCATGCCTGTGCAGAAACACTCCGATACAAGCCCGGGAGTCATGCTCTTAATACTTGGAGAGGCTTCTGTTTGGTCGGAAGCCTGTGCTTATCTGGATTTCTGCAAACAACAAGGCCGTCGCACGGTTTGCCTCGCCTTGTTCAACCGCCCACTGGAGCACCTCAAAGTTTGGGAACTGCTTCAGTCGGGCGCCGACGAGGTGTTACAATGGAATCTGCTACCCGAACCTGAGCGCATTCTTCGGGCAAGACTTGAACGTTGGTCGGCAGTGGACAATCTACTGGAATCGGGCGAGGTAAAAGACAAACTGATCGGTAGCAGTCCATGCTGGCGCAAGCTGTTGCGTCAGGTAGTTGAAATGTCGGTGTTCAGCAGTGCCCCCGTGCTCCTGCTCGGCGAGAGCGGTACCGGCAAGGAACTTCTGGCCCGGCTGATCCACCGGCTCGACAGCCGGGCAAACAAACGCGACCTGGTGCTGCTGGACTGTACAACAGTGTCGCCCGAACTATCCGGCAGTGAATTTTTCGGCCACGAAAAAGGTGCATTTACCAATGCCGTTGCCAACCGAGACGGCGCATTTGCTTTGGCCGATGGCGGTACCCTGTTTCTGGATGAAATCGGCGAACTGCCCCTGCCTTTGCAGGCCGAACTACTGCGTGCCGTACAGGAAAAAATGTACAAGCGGGTGGGGAGCAACTTTTGGCGGCACACCAACTTCCGTTTGGTTTCAGCCACCAACCGCGACCTGAGCGATGAAGTGCGGCAGGGGCGTTTTCGCCAGGACCTGTATTTCCGCCTTTCAGCCTGTGTGTGCCATGTACCGCCCCTGCGCGAACGGGCGGAGGACGTACCCATGCTGGCTTCTCACTTTTTGAAAGAAGCCCTGCGCACCGATACCCCTCCGCCATTTGATGAGCATATCCTGACCTACCTCCGCACCCGACCCTATCCCGGCAATGTGCGCGAACTGCAACAACTGGTCACCCGAATCGCCTACAGGCACACCGGTCAAGGCCCTGTCACTGTAGGCGAACTACCTGAGTACGACCGCCCCAATGTGTCGCGTATTCAAAATCCCTGGAGTATTGCGGAATTTGAGGCTGCACTGCGTATCGCCATTGCCAACGGCATCGGCCTGAAAGAAATCAAACGCTGCGTGAGCAACAAAGCGATGGAACTGGCCATATCGGAATCCAACGGTAGTCCGCAGGACGCCGCCTACCGACTGCAGGTGAGCGACCGGACAATCCAGTTGTATCTGGCGGCAGTGCGGGATGGCGGAGAAATTGCATCTGATGAGCCGGATGAGCACTATTTACGGCGAGCGATTTAGGTTTAGTGGTTCATTTTTGCGTGAATAAATGCGGTCAAAATCTTCCTGACGCTATGCGTTCAAAGAGCGAGCGGTACACACCATGAAGTGTCTGAATGTTACGCAGTGCATCTGTGCTCAAACCGGAAAACTCGGCAAGGGCCTGGTAGGTCGCGCTGTCCATCGTGCCGGTGACCGATATTTTTCTTCCCAAAACGAGCGAAAGGCACTCCTGTGCAAACTTGATTGTCGGAATCGGATTGTCGCGCCCACCCCGGTTCAGGTCGCAATGGAAGTGGTCGCGGTGGTCTGAACGGTGGTAGTCAATTACGTTTTTAAACGACAAGCGCAGGCAGGCATTAATCCGCCGGAAAAGTCTGACCTGCTCCGGGTCATACAGGTTGCGCTCCCGCACCACGGTGTCTTCCACCCGACTGAACGGATGCGGACTTTTCCAGCGAACACCTGCCACATCAATTGCTTCTCCGTAAGAGTGGTTGCTCAGGCTCTGGGTGCTGCTGACGCAGCGACAATACAAAGAACCCAGGGTCAGTATCGTGTGAATAGGCATCCCGAAACGCGCCATGTTGTTTTTGAAATCAATCAGCGCCTGCCGGGTGGCCGGCACGAATTTTTGCTCGCGGTATTTCTCCCCGTTTTTGACCCGCTCCAATCCACTCTGCGGGTCGCGATACACGCTGTGGACATACTCGAACGGAACGTTGTCCACGCCCCGCATGCACAACAGATTCGGGATGCGCGGGCAAGGTAATACCCCGGGAGTATTGCAGCGGTCTTTGGCCATGCCGGGGTTGTTGACCGGGCATGACCGGGCCTCGTAGATTCCGTTTGCAGGAGGGCCGGGTGCAGTAGAGCCAGAAGTTGAGGGCCTTATGCC
>JAEUUV010000250.1 GCA_016787285.1 Saprospiraceae bacterium
CCATGATCCTCCACCAACTCCGCCTCCAGAACTACAAGCAGTACACCGACCTTGCGCTCGACTTCCGCGAAGGTCTCGTCGGTATTATCGGCAAAAACGGCGCGGGCAAATCCACCCTCTTCGAGGCGATCCTGTACTGCCTGTTCGGGCGCGACGAGAGCAACAAGGCGCTCGTGCGCTCCGCCTTCGCCGACCCGAAGGCGAACGTGCTGCTTGAACTGGATTTTTCCATCGGCGAAGCGCTGTACCGCGTGCGCCGCGAGTTCCGGGGCAAAGCCATGGCCGTGGGCGCCGAACTATACAAAAACGACTTGTTGGTAGCCAAAGGCGTGTCCGCCGTCAATGACGAACTCGTGCGCGTGCTGCACATCGAGCGCGACGCGTTCAAGCGCTCCGTGTTTTCGGGCCAAAAGGAACTGGACGAACTCACCAATGCCGGCAAGGAAGACCGCCGCCGCATCGTGCGCCGCATGCTCGGCCTCGACCGCCTCGACGACATTCAGGCCAAAGTCAATGCCGACATCCGCGACCTGAAAATCCGGATAGCCGGCCAGGAACAAAACCTGCTGGCACAGGACGAGGCCGGGCGCCTGCAGGAGACCATCGCCGAAAGCGAAAAAGCACTTTTGGAAAACAGATCGGCCCTGGAAACAGAGGCCGCCCAACTCAAAGCTGTCGAAGAAAAGTACCGGCTGGAAAAACAAAAATTCGAGGAAGCCGAACAGCGGCTGGCGCGCTACAATACCCTGAGCCGCGACCTCAGCCAACTGCGCGAACGCCGCGACGGCCTTGCCGCCCACAAGGCCGGACTGGAGCAGAAAATCCGCGACTTGCGCCTCCAGCAGGAAAGCCTGGAGGCCCGGCGCAGCGATTTCGCTACGTATCTGTCCGACAAACAACTGCTCGAAGCCCAGACCGAAACGCGCGCAAAGCACACCGACCGGCAGGCCCGGCTCACCAAAATCGGCGAAACGCGGCAGGAAATCGAGAGCACCCGGACGGCTATTGCCGATCTGGACAAACAACTCGCCACCCGGCCCGCAACCGACGCAGCGCTGGCCGGAAAACAACAACTCGTGTCCGAATTCGAAGCCGCCCTGCAGGCCAAACGGAACGAACTCATCGCGCTCAAAGAACAAATCGGCGGCATTCAGGCCGGCATCCGCGAGCGCTCCGAAAAGTTGCAAAGCCTGCGCGCGTTGGGGCGTGAGGGCACCTGCCCGACTTGCCTGCAACCCTTGCTGGAAGGCTACGAGCGCACGCTCGCCGAACTCGAACAGGAACTCAATACGCTGCAAAACGAACGCCTCCGCACGCTCGAACAAGAGCAAAATGCCGTAGCCGACGCCGGCCAGTCGCTGCGCAAACGGCAGGACGAGGTACGCGCCGAAGCGGAAATCCTGTCCCGCGAACAAACCCGCCTGAGCGAACTGGCCCGCCAAAAATCTGCCGCCGAAGCCAGGTTGAGTCAGTTGGAAAAAAGCCTGCTCGCCGACGAAGCCATCCTTCGGGAAATCGGCGACGCGCCTTTCGACGAAGCCGCCTACGCCGCCCTGCGCACCCAGGTAGCCGCTTCGGAACCGCGCTTTCTGGAGTTTTCCAAGGAAGAAAACTACGTGGCACGCGAACTTCCCGCCTCCGTGTCGGCCCTGCAAACCGCCGACGCCGGCCTAGCAGAAGTGGAAAAAAACCTGGCCGACAAAACGGCGGAACGCAGCGCCGTCGGCTACGACGAGACGGCGTACACTACCGCCCGGCAAACGCTGACGGCCTTTGCCGACACGCTCAATGCCCGATCCGAAGCGGTGCGGCTTTTGGAAAAAACCGGCCTCGAACTGGGCAACCGCATCGAACAGGCCCGCGAAAAACTGGCTGCCGACGCGCGTATCAAAAGCCGCATCAGCGACCAGTTGGACGAAGCCGAACTGCTGCGCAAACTCGCCGATATGCTTGGGCTGTTCAAAACCGAAATTCTGGAAAAAGTCAGTCCGGGCATTTCCCGCGAAGCCAGCGACCTGTTCACCCGCATCACAAGGGGCAAGTACGAAAGCATCCGGGTGGACGAAAACTTCGACTTCACCATTGCCGACGGCGGGGTGTTTTACCCCATTGAGCGCTTCTCGGGCGGCGAGGTGGACTTAGCCAATTTTTGTCTGCGCATCGCCATCACCAAGGCCATCACCGATCTCAGCGGCGCAGAGCAGGGCATCGGCTTCCTCGCCTTCGACGAGATTTTCGGCAGTCAGGATGAAGAGCGCCGCCTCGAAATGATGTTCGCGCTCAATTACCTGCAGGAGCAGTTCCGGCAGATTTACATCGTGTCGCACATCGAAAGCCTGAAGGACTATTTCCCCAACATCCTCGAAGTACAGCTCCGTGAGGCGGGCAGCGAAGCGTTGTGGCGGTAGGGCCCATTAATATCAGACTTGCGACAATTTGAAAGTCAGCATGTTGCGTTTTTAAACCCACGAATTTATTCGTGGGGCAAGCAGAATCCACCTGTTGGCAAACCGATTTATCGGTTTATGTACCCAATCAAGAAAACCGATAAATCGGTTTGGCTTTCAGGTTGTTTGCTCTCGTGCCCCACGAATGAATTCGTGGGTTGAAATGCTTAACCCGTTGGCTACCAAATTGTAGCAAGTCTATTGAATAGGCCCGCCGATCCCGGAAGCATTTCCCGGCGCTTGCAACTCTACCCGCAATTCGTTTACCTTTGCGCACTTTCACATGAAATTTCGCATCGGCATATTCTGTTTCCTCGTCGCTGTGTTCGCTGTAGTATCGCCGAACACGGCCCGGGCATGTGCCGACAGCGATGCCGATCATGCGGCGAAATTTCACGAAAAATCCAAAACCAAAACCTGCTGTTCAAGCATAGACGCACACGATAATGTGCATGGCCCCGATACTGCGGACGCCTGCGACGACAGCCACCCCGGCCAACCCTGTCCTCCCGACGACGACGGCTGCGGCGGTTGCCACTGCCCGGGTTGTGGGGTTGTTTCGACGGGCGGCGGCGGTGGCCTGCTAATAGAATCACCTGCTATTCTGCCGGCATGCTACGATACCGGCTGCACCGACCGCCAGGCTTTTTACTTCGCGGAACATATCCCGGAGGCTGTTTACCTGCCCATCTGGCAGCCGCCCAAAATTTGAGGCATATTGCCTTGTCTGCACGAACTTGTTCGTCCGACAGCAACTGCCCGCGCCGGCCCGTCAGTCAAACAAGTTTTCGCTGACGGTCGGCGCTGAATTTTATTTTCCAAAATTTTAACATTCAATTTCTTATGAAAAATATGCTCATCGCGGGCCTGGCGCTCGCGTTGTCGGTTGCAGCATTTTCCGCCTGCAAAAACGACCACTCGAAACATGCCTCCCAAACCACTGAAACTGCCGCGCCCGGCACGAAATACATCTGCCCGATGAACTGCGAAAAGGGCAAGACCTACGATCAGCCCGGCTCCTGTCCCGTGTGCAACATGGACCTGGAACCAGTAAAGGCCGACGAGACGGCCAATGTCGCCGAGTATTTCACGGCGTTCACGGCCAACCCTGCCCAACTGGAAGCCGGCAAACCGGCCCTGCTTTCGTTCACGCCGAAAATCAAAGGAAACGAAGATGCGCCCGTGCCGCTCGACCTGGTACACGAGAAAAAGATGCACCTCATCCTCGTGAGCGACGACCTGTCGTGGTTCGACCATATACACCCCGAGTATTCGGCTACGGGCAGTTACGACATCAAGGTGTTGGCGAAAGGCGCACCGTTCACCAAAGGGCGCGGCCACAACGAAACCCGTTTCGACGCGGGCGGCAAATACTGGGCATTCACCGACTATAAACCCGCAGGTGGGTTGAATCAGGTGAACAAAACGGAATTCAGCGTGGCCGGCACACCCGCCAAACCGATTGCCTACACCCAGGCGAAAATGACGACTTCGGTGGACGGCTATTCGGTCGCATTCAGCACGCACGGCGAGGATATTGTCTCGGGCACACCC
>JAEUUV010000251.1 GCA_016787285.1 Saprospiraceae bacterium
CGTTTCAAAGTATTGTATGTTTGCCGAAAAAAGAGAATTATGAGCGCTTCAGATGTCAAATTAAATCTGCTCAAACTCATTCTGGAAACAGAGGACACCGAAGTACTTGAAGAACTTACTGCTTATTTTCGAGCGCTTCGCAGCAAAAGTGATTGGTGGAAAGAGATTTCCGAAAAGGAAAGAGCACTTGTAAAAATCGGGCTTGACCAACTCGAAAAAGGGGAAGGTGTTCCGTATGAGTCTGTAAAAGAGAAGGCTCGGCAATTGCTCGTAAAACCGCAACGATAAAACACCCAATGAATAAGGTCATATTCTCCCCCAAAGCAGAGGATGCGTATCTCGCTATTCTGGAGCATTACTACCATTTTTCAATTGATTTTGCCCTGCTTCTGGAAGAAAAACTCGACCGATTGGTTTCCAACTTGCGTAAATTCAAGAAACTGTGTCCTCCTTCAAAATTATTACCCAGAATTCGTCGCTGCGTTTTGACTGAAAACATATCTCTTGTTTACCAAGTTGTTGAAAATGACATTCATATCATTTCAGTTTACGACAGCCGAACCGATCATCTTTTTTAAAACAACATCCATGAAAAAACTGCTACTGCTCCTCCTACCCCTTTTCGCCTGCAACGACCAACCCATTCCGATGCCGATGTGCCACGACGCCGGCGCTGAGTTTGCGGCTTTGGGTGGCGATAAATCGTTTCAGAAAGCCCACCCCGCGCCCCGGCCCGTCGAATTGCTGCACGGCGGCAAAAACATCGAATTTCCTGTGGAAGGCGGCGAAAACGGCCGTGGTTTCCTGATGACTTCGCACGGGCAAACGAACAAATACCTGCTGATTTTCCACGAATGGTGGGGCCTGAACAACTACGTTCGCAACGAAGCCAACCGCCTGGCACACGAACTGGGCATCAACGTACTGGCCGTAGACCTGTACGACGGCCAACTCACCGACAATGCCGAGGAAGCCGGCAAACTCATGCAGGCCTGCAAACCTGAACGTGCCGCCGCTATCATCCGGGGCGCTGCCAAATACGCCGGCGAAAACGCCGACTTTCGCACGCTCGGCTGGTGCTTTGGCGGCGGCTGGTCCTTGCAGGCCGCACTCCAACTCGGCGACAAGGCAAAAGCCTGCGTGATCTACTACGGCATGCCGGAAAAAGACGCAGAAAAACTGAAAACCCTGCAAACGGATGTGCTGATGATCCACGCCAAACAGGACAAGTGGATCAATGACGCCACCGTGGCGGAGTTCAAAAAAAACATGGAAGCAGCAGGTAAATCCCTGACCGTAAGCGAATACGACGCCGACCATGCTTTCGCTAATCCCAGCGGCCCGCGCTTCAACGACGATGCCGCACGGAAGTCCCGAGCCGTTGTGCTGGAATATTTGCGCGGCAAGTAATAGCCTTAACATGTCGAAGAAAAAAACACCGCCACCTCCGCCTGTAAGGCATACCGTCGCATCCAAACCGACTACGCCATCGCCCTCCCCCACCCCGGCGGAGTCGTCTTTTTTTGATAACATCTGGTTGCTCGCCGCCATTCTTGTGGCCGCCTCGATTGCCGTGTACTTCCAGTCGCTGTCCAACGGTTTTTTGATTTTCGACGACGACAAGGCAATCAAGTACAACGAGATCATCAAAAACCCCACGTTCCGGGGGCTGTTTGCGTCCACCAACCTCGGGATGTACGCGCCGATGACCTGGCTCGGTTACGCGCTCGTGTACGCCATCGCCGGCGAGAGCGCCTCGGCATTCCACACGTTCAGCCTTGTGCTGCACACCGGCTGCGTTCTCGGGGTGTTCGGACTGCTGAACCTCCTGCAATCGCGCCGCGAGGTGTCGTTTTTCGTGGCCCTGCTATTTGCCGTACACCCCATCCAGATGGAGGCCGTGTGCTGGATTGCCGGCCAAAGCGCCCTTACATTTTCCTTTTTTTACGTGCTGGGACTGATCGCATACGTCAAGTGGCAGCAAAACGAACGTCCGGTTTTTTACGCCCTGACGCTGCTGATGTTTGTCTGCTCGATTTTGGCTAAATCAGCCGCCGTGACCTTCCCGCTGTTGCTACTCGCATTCGACTGGTACCGGAACGGCTCCCTGTCGGTAAAAAACCTGATCGCAAAGGCGCCGTTTTTTGCCCTGAGTGCTGCCCTGGGCTTGTACACCCTCAGCACCCGCGAAGCCGAGGGGCATGATCTGGTAGTGACCACCAAAGCGCTCAGCCTGTTCGACCGCTTCCTGATGGTTTGCCACTCGCTGCTGTTTTACCCGGCTAAATTGCTTGCTCCGCTCAGCCTGAGCATTTATTACCCCATGGAAAAAAACGGCGGGTCGTGGTCGTTTGATTACTACGCCGCCCCCTTAGTGGTGGGCGTATTGGCATGGCTCGCCTGGAAATACGGACGAAACATCCGCGAAATCGGTCTTTCAGCACTGTGGTACCTGCTGCCGCTTGCGGTCATGCTGCCATACGTCACGGTCGGCACGCTGGAAATGCGCTCCGGACGGTATGTGTACCTGTCATCCATCGGTTTTTTCCTGCTGGTGGTGTGGTTGGCACAAAAACTTCAGCCGGCTATCCGCAGAGGCATTCTGACGGCAGCAGCATTGATTTTCGGCCTTTTGGCCGTGCAACATGGCCGGGTCTGGAACAACGAAGTCACCGTGTTTCAGAACTGTGTGGACAAGTATCCCGACGCAGTACTGTGCAACTGCAACCTCGCCTACGGCCAACTGCTGAAGTACGACTACGAAAACTCGATCAAGCACTACACCAAAACCCTCTGGCTCGATTCGACCTACGTGGAGGCCTACAACGGCCGCGGCCAGGCCTATTTCATGCTAAAACGCTACGAGGAGGCTTACTCCGACTTCGACAATGCGATCAAAGCCGGCATCGTCACCCCGCGCCTTTTCCTGAACCGGGGCAAATGCCATGTCATCCTGAACCGCCCCGCCGACGCCTTGCCCGATCTGGCGCGCAGCCTCGAACTGGAGCCGCGAAACCCGGAGACGTATTATTTCAAAGGCATCGCCGAAAGCCAGACGGGAAATCCGGATCAGGCGCTTGCCGAGTACAGCAAGGCACTTGAGTTGCAACCAAACTACACCGACGTGCTGGCCAACCGCGCCTTGTTGTTCGCCAACCAGAAACGCTACGACGCGGCGATCGCCGACTACACTACCGTGCTGAAAGCCAACCCGAATATCGCCATGGCCTGGAACAACCGCGCCGCCGCCTACCTCTCCCTCGGGCAATACGACAAGGCACTGGCAGACGCCAACCGGGCGCTGGAGATACAGCCGAATTACGCCATAGCCTTCCGGACACGGGCCAGCATTTTCCGGGGAATGGGGCAAATGGACAAAGCCATGGCCGACATGAACAGGTCGCTTGAATTACAGAGCGGAAGACAATAGAAAAAAAACTGTTAGGTTTGTGCGCAAACAAACACAAGCCAGCCATGCCTTTGACCCAGCCGCTTGACGCGCTCCGCAAAGACCTGCAAGACCAATTGTTGGACGATATTGCTGCTGCGCTGCGCAACTTGCAGGCACTGCTCCCGGCGACTTCCGACAAGTACGGCGCCGTGGTTGTCCTGCTTGGCCGGCTGAACGACGCCAACAAGGCAAGGCTGCGCAACACCTTGTCCAACGACGACTTGCAACGCGAATACGACCGCATCCGGGCCGATTTTCTCGACCTCATCCAGAGTTTACAGGAAGCCGATTTCAGTGCCGAATCAGGCACTGCATCCGCAGAAGGTGAGCCGGCGCCCAAGCAGGGTAGCATCCTGTACCGCATTCCCGGCACCATGCCGGTGCGCAAGGAAACCAAATGCGTCGTGCGGATTTCCATGGACGAAGACGCCATCGCGGAAAACATCACCATTGATGAGCACGTACAACTGAAAAGCCTGTACCGGGTGTCCGACACCATGCAGGCTGAACTGCTCGACCCGGCGGGCGGACGGGTATTCAGTATCCGAACCATCAGCGAGGACATTCAGTTGGTTGATCAGCAGGGCTTCACCGAGTGGTGGTTTTATGTTACGCCCCTCGAAGAAGGCTCCCATCCTTTGGTGCTCAAAATCGCCATCATCGAAATGGTGAACGGTTTGCCGCACCGAAAGGAAATAGTCATGGAGGAAATTGTCCGGATCATTGCCGACGGCCCGGTGTCGGATGAAGGCGCCACCGCACTCCGACCGGCCGGCTATGCACTGGCGTTTCAGACCGCCTCGATGGCCGGAGCAGGGCTGGTTACGGGTGTCAAACAATCGGCGCCGGTATCCGCTCCTGCAAGTACTGCCAAGGCCACGTCTTTTGGTTTGTTCACGAAAACAGCCATTCTCATGCTGGCCTTGTCGGCGGGTACTGCCGCGGGCTGGTTTGCCAGTCCGGAAGAATCGAGGGACTGGTGGAAGGCCCGGTATTTGTCGGACAACTACGCGGCTTACTCGGCTTACCTGGATAAATACCCCGACGGCAAACACTACGCCGAGGCTGCCTGCAAAAAAACCTTGCTGGAGGATACCCCGAAAGGCTACCGGGACTACCTCTACGAATTTCCCGAAGGCGCCTGCCGGGATCAGGCGGAGGCCGCACTGAAACGACTGGAAAACGAGCATCTGGAAAAATTGCGAAAAAACCCGACCGAGGCCGCTCTTCGGGCGTACATGATCCAGTTTCCGGAATGTGATAATCTGGATGGCGTGTACGAAGTCGTCGTCGCCAATCCGCCGCTGCGCGAAAAATTCCTGCCGGTCATTACCCAGCGCTGGGAGGAGTGCAAACTGCTGTACCCGTCATTCCCCGAAGTACCAGTCATAGAAAACTTGCCCACCGTGCAGCCCGATACACTTCCGGCAGAAGCGGCGCAAGAAGCCGAAACCCGTGAGCAGCCTCCCGCCCCGGCGGCTCTCAAAGAAAAAAAACCGGCGCCCGCGACGCACGCTGTTTCCCGGCCACCCATGCCTGTGCTGGTGCTTGTTCCCGGCGGGAAATTCCCGATGGGCAGCACAAACGGGCTTCAGGACGAACAACCTGTGCGCGAGGTTTCTCTTCAGGATTTTTATCTCGGAAAAACCGAAGTCACCTTCGACGAGTACGACCGTTTTTGCGAAGCAACCGGTCGAGCCAAACCCGACGACGAAGGCTGGGGACGCGGCAATCGCCCGGTCAACCACGTCTCGTGGCTCGACGCTGCGGCGTACTGCAACTGGCTCAGCACGGCACACGGCCTAACTCCCGTGTACACGTTTCTACCCGACGGCAGAACCGGGATCAGCCGGAATGCCAACGGATTCCGCCTGCCCACCGAAGCCCAGTGGGAATACGCTGCCTGCGGCAAACAGGATTTCCCGTACAGCGGCAGTACCGACCTGAACGAGGTGGCCTGGTACCTGAACAACTCCGGCAACCAAACCCATCCCGTGGCGCATAAAGCCCCCAATGCGTTGGGTCTGTACGACCTGACCGGCAATGTGCGCGAATGGTGTCAGGACTGGTACGGCCCCTACCCTGCCGGCGCCACCTCCGACCCCGTCGGTGCGCCGACCTCAAAAAGCCGTGTCCTGCGGGGCGGACACTGGGGCCGCAACCCCGAGCAACAACGCATCACCTACCGCAACGCCGCCAAGCCCGACTACCACGACTACGGCACCGGATTCCGGCTGGCCCGCCTGCGGTAAAAAAAGCCCTGAAAGGGCGCCATTTGCTTACGCAGGGTGCAGCCCTGCGGAAACTCCCTATCTTCGCCCTCGCATGAATTTCGACGATATCCTGCGCGACATCAAAGCGGGCAAATTCAGCCCCATCTACTTCCTGCACGGCGAGGAACCGTATTTCATTGACCGCATCGAAGAAGCCGTGGACCGGCATGCCCTCTCGGAAGGCGAAAAAGGCTTCAACCAGTCGGTGCTGTACGGCAAAGACGTGGACCACCTGACCCTGCTCGACTACCTGCGCCGCTACCCCATGATGAGCGAACGCCAGGTGGTCATCCTGCGCGAAGCCCAGGAAATGAAGGGGCTTGGCGAACTGACAGGTTACTTCGAAAAACCGATGCCGACAACGGTTTTTGTCGTGTGCCACAAGCACAAAAAGTACGACATGCGCACCAAACTCGGCAAAGTACTCGCCTCCAAAGCGCTCGTATTTGAAAGCAAAAAACTGTACGACAACCAGGTGCCCGACTGGGTCACTACCTACTGCCGGGCCAAAAAACGCAGCATCGAGATGCCGGCAGCGGAACTCATCGCCGAATACCTCGGCGCCGATCTGGCCAAAGTAGCCAACGAATTGGACAAACTGGTACTGAACCTGCCTGCTGAAACCACCATCACGGTCAACCACGTGCAGGAGTACATCGGCATCAGCAAGGACTACAACGTGTTCGAACTGCAACGCGCATTTGCCCTGCGCGACCTGGCCAAAATAGCCCGCATCCAGCAGTATTTTGCCGCCAACATCCGCAAAAACCCGCTCATCGTGACCATCGCCAGCCTGCACGCCTATTTCACCAAAGTGTACATGCTGCATTTTTTACAAACTGCCGGCGATGCGGAAATGTCGAAAGCGCTCGACCTGCGCTCCGATTTTTTCCTGAAAGAATACAAACTCGCCGCCCGCAACTACCCCCTTTCACACACGGAGTATATCCTGCATGTGCTCCGCGAATATGACCTGCGTGCCAAGGGCGTGGATACCGACACCACCAACACCGGCGACGAAGAACTGATGAAAGAGATGTTTTTCAAAATACTGCACGGCGCATCCATGCCTCTCGCCGGTCAACGGGTGGCGTGACCAGCACAGCGAAACACCATGAAGTACAAATCCTCCGACTATTGCCCGAACTGCCACTTTCCTTTGCCGTACAAGGCGAAGTTTTGCACGCATTGCGGACAAAAATATGAGGACGAAGTCATGTCGCTCGGCGCCCTGCTCAAGCAGGTGTGGTTCCGGGTGCTGCATCTGGAGAGCCGGTCGCTGCTTTTTTTGTGGCAAATGTTTATCCCCGGATACATAGCACAGGAGTTCTTTGCCGGCAGACGCAAACGTTATCCCCACCCGATCCGGTTCTTTTTCATCGTGGCGTTTCTGTTTCTGTTTACCCTGAACCACCTGACGGATGTCGGCGAATCGAAAGGCATACAGGCTACAAGCAGTGAAAAAGGCATCCAGATCAGCGGCAAAAAAACTGCCGGCAAAAACATAGACTTGTACGAACTCGGCCGCCGCAGTGCTGAATTTGAAAAAATGCGCCGGGAGTTTGATTCGCTGCCCCCCGATCTCCGCACCGCCACCACCCTCCGGGCGGTGGATACCCTGCTTCAGCGCACGTATGGCGAAACGGCAAAAAAATTCAGTGATATCTGGACTATTGCTACCGACTCCGCCGATATTCGAGTCCCGGATTCCACATTCCTGAACCTTGGGTTTAAGAGCCTCCGCATTCTTACCAGCGATCTTTTCCTGCTTGACGCAAACGGCATCATCAACAAGTACAAAATTTCCAACTGGATGGACAAACTGCTGGTAAAACAAGGCATTAAAACCATCCAGAATCCTTCGGCGCTGATGAATGCCTACCTCGGCAGTCTGGCCTGGACGCTCCTTGTACTGATTGGCTTGATGTCGGCTATACTTACCTTGCTGTACCGCCGGCAGAAACGCTACTACGTAGAGCATTTCATTTTTCTGATCAACGAACACACCAGCATGTTCCTGCTGCTTATGTTCGCGTTCTGGATCAATGCAGTTTGGCCGCTCAAAGAATTCTGGGTCATCCCGATTGTCTGGCTGCTCATAAGCCCGTTGCTTGCCATTAAGCGGTTTTACGGACAAGGCTGGGGCATGACCGGCCTCAAATCGCTGGTATTCTTCATTGCCTATTCGCTTGGCTTTGCATTTTTGTTCATCGCGGCTATACTGGCAGTGTTTATTGTTTTTTAAGTAAACGCCCAAACTGAACGAAACCTGTCAGGTTTAGGAACTGAACCAACAAAATTTTCCGGTATGAAATACAAAAACACCGTGCCGTACTACCCGGCACTCCTGCTCCTTTTCCTGCTTGCCGGCTGCTCACCGTCCTTCCGCGCGGGATACCGCAAGTATCAGGAACAAGACTACACCGCCGCGCGACCCGTTTTTGAACGGTTTCGGGAGCACCCGAAATACGCATCCGCCGCGCGGTATTTTCTGGAAAAAATGCGGCTCGCCGATACGCGCGACCTTACGGGCCTTCTGCAAATTGACTCCGCACTGGCCATTTCCGACAGCCTTTTCCGCCGCTTGCCCGGCAAAAAGGCTCAACGCCTGACTCATAATTTTTCAGTGGATACCCTTGCCTTACTCGACCTGCGCGAGCAAACGCAACGCTGGGCCATAGCCGGCACCAAAGCCCGTGGCACACTTCCGGCACTGGACTCACTGCTCCTCGGCTTAAGCAACCCCGTACCCCGCGTGCAGCCCGACATCCGCAGCGCCCGCACCGACATCGTGAACGCCCATTTGCGCACAACCGACTACGACACCATGACCGCCATTTTGAAACGGCACCTGGAGTTTGTCTTGCCCGAAAACCTCGATCAGACCCGCCGCATGAGCGAAACCGCGTGGACGGCCTTTCTCGAAAAATACACACCCTGTCAACTCAACCGATTTGCCGGCGACTATCGGCTATCCTTCGCCGCGCGCGATTGCTGGCGAATGCAGGTGCGCGAACTTTTGTGCACCGGGAAACTGTCCGATTTACTGAATTTTCACGCAGAAAACCGCTGGTCGGCGCTCGAAATCGTGCTACTGAACACCATCGCCGACCGGACTGCCGACAATACGGCAGTGGCCGGGCTAAATCCCGAACAGGCCAAACATTTGCTGGATTTGCGCCGCCGGGCGGCACTTCGGACGCAATTGCAAAACGGTACGGCAGCCGACGACACAACGGCCACCCTGGAGCAGGCCGTCGGCTACATCGCCCGTTACGCACCGCGGTATTCGGCCTTTCGGCTCATGGAGGAAGGTTTCCAGTTTTTTATTGACCGAAAGCACTACCACAGTGCCATTACCTTGCTGGAACAGGCGCGGCCGCATTTCCCCGATACCTTGCCGTCGGACTGCAACACCAACTTCGACTACCAGCGCCGCGTGCGGCCCTGGATTGACGGCAAACTGCCCATCCTCCGCCGACCGGAACGCGTAGCGACCAAACAGCCGTTGGCGACGCTGAACACGGCACAAGGCGAAGAATTCAGCCCGGTGGTACGGGCCGATGGTCGGGAGATTTTTTTTGCCGGGAAAAACCGTCCCGACAACATCGCCGGCGCCGATATTTTTACCGCTACCTGGAACGAGATCAGGCAGGACTGGAATGCGCCAATTTTGGTCCAGAACCTTTCCGGCACCGGCAATACCGTTCCGCTTTCCATTACTGCCGACGGAAGGCTACTCTTGCTCAAGGCAAACAACCGCCTGCACACCAGTCGCCGCGCTGCACCTGATTCGGCCTGGTCGGCGCCCGAGCCGCTTGCAGTTTCAGGCATTGCTATCCTCGGCGACGGCTGTCTGAGCGCCGACGGCAACACCCTGATTCTGGAAGGCGCATATTCCGCAGGTTCTGCTACCCAGGCGCCCGATCTCGATCTGTTCATCAGCCGGCGCGATCCGGCCACGGGGCAATGGAGCACACCGGCTGCGCTCGGCGCCGACATCAACACCGACGGCCAGGAAACCGCACCGTATCTCATGCCCGACGGGAAAACGCTGTTCTACGTCAGCACCGGCTACCCCGGTCTGGGCCAAGGCGATGTGTTTGTCGCACACAGAACCCGCGACGACTGGACGCACTGGACGTATCCGGAAAACCTCGGCAAAGAATTGAACGACACCCGTCCGCACAGCGGATTTACCACGGTATCGCCCGACGGAAAGCGGGCCTGGGGAGGCGCGGATAGGGATTTGTTTGTGGTAGAAGTAGCGGGCCGACTTACGCAAAACTGAACGCCCCACGTCTGGTCACTGCCCCGCATGCGCCTTGCGAATCCCCCACTCTACTCCCAGCCGCCACGCCCTTCCCGGCATAGGCCGAAATGCAATCACCTGATACGGCGCATCCCAGCAGTTTTCCAGTCGAAAGTTCAAACCGAGGCGATGGCGACCCAACACAGCCGTGTACTGCACAAGCAGGTTGCCGGTATGGAATCCCGCCAGTTCCTGCGAATTATCGGCATTGCCGAAACGCGGCCCCGTCCATTGATGCAGGTAGGCCACCGACCAGGAGGCGTGCGCCCAACTGAGGCCGGCACTCGCGGTGTGTTCCGGGGTGTAAGGCAAAAGTTTGTGCAAAACGCCGGAACCGGCGTCGTACACCGCCGTATTGGTGGCCCGGACGAACTGGTAACGTCCGTTCAGGCGCCAGTGGCTGCGCCAAAAATTCAGTTCTTTTTGTACCGAAATCTCGACTCCGCGCGACCACACGCGCCGCAGGTTCCCGGGCCGAAACAATCCGTCGGCGCCGGGCTGCCAGAGAATCCAGTCATCGAGCAGCAGGTGAAAAACGGTGGCTTCCAGCGCGAATGTCCCGGGTTTCCACACAAATCCTGCGTCGGCGCTGTAGCCGGATTCGGGTTGCAGATCGGGCTTGCCGAGGTTCAGCCAGTAGCGGTCGTTGAACGTGGGCAGGTTGAACGTGCGGGATAACTGTCCTCGCAAAGTAAGCCCGGCGCTTGCAGCCCACTGCCCGCTGAGCGTCCAGGTGAATGGCGCACCTTGCCCTTCGGCCCATTCCTGCCGGAGTTGGGCGTGGAGCCGCAAACTCCGCAACCGGTACTCAGCAGACATGCTGCCGGCGAGGCGTATTTGCGAAAACCAGGCAGTGCTGTCGGAATAGCCGTCGGCCCGGGCTTGCTGGCGTTGCCCCGTCAGGTTTGCCCGAAGGGAAAGGTGTGCGGTTGGGGCCGCCACATACTCCGACCCAAGCAGCAGGGTGCGCGAGCGGCTGGTGTCGGTGTCGCCGATGCGGTAAAATGCGAGGTATTCGTCGAGCCAGGCGGCACGATACTGCCACTGGGCGCGCGTGCCGGTGCGGGTGGTCCAGGTAGCCACGGCCCGTAGGGCGCGGTCGCGTTGCCACGTTTCGGCAGACGCCTCCGTCATGGCCGGCGGAATTTCCCGGAAAGCCTGCTGGTACCAAACCGCCGTTTCGAGCGTATTTTTTTCGTTGACGACCAAGCGGTTGAACTGCTGGAGGTCAAGTTTTTCTCCAAAATTGTTCACTTGCCACACCGAGGGCGCACCGATGAGCGCAGTGTTTTGAAACGGAAAATCATTTTGCGCCCGGGCGCCGGATGCGCGAAAAAAGGCGTAGCCACGGGCGCCGGCATGGCTGAACGAAATGCGAGCGTCGCTTCGCGCAAAACTGCCCAACCCAAGTCCGGCATTTGCCTGCCACCCGCTTGCATGTTCCGGCGCCGCCGGACGGATGTACAGCGCACCGCCCATAGCGCCGCTGCTTTGCGCGGCGCTTTGTCCGCCATAGCGGATTTCCACCTGATCATCGGGCCAAACCGGGATGAGCGAAACGTCCACCACGCCGTTCATCGGGCTTTGCAAATTCAGCCCCTGCCAGAACACCGCCGTTCGGGAAGGCCCGGCCCCACGCGCCGACACCGTGGCCAATGTGCCCGGCGCATTCGCACGTATGCCGATCGGCATTTCCCAAAGCAGACGGTCGGCGAGTGAAAGTGCGCCCGTGTTCGGGAGCGTATCGGCAGCCCAGACGGCAAAACCCGTGCGCGGGCCGGGGGCCTCCACGATGGTGACAAGCGGCAGCGCACGGGAAGTCGAGTCTGTTTGGGCCTGAACGGATGTCCCGGTCCAAGAAAAAATCAGAGCAAGAAATCTGGTGCGCATGGAGAAATTTGGCATGGTGCATTTTGTCATTCTGAAGGAATCCGTTCGCTCTCCTTTTGTCATTTCGTAGAAACCTGTCCGATCTACGCGGGCAATCAAGTGCGGCAGTACATGAAACGCGGACGGATTTCTCGTAGAGCGGCAAACGTAGAGCGAACAGGCCCCTCCGGGGTGACAAACGAACAGCGGCAACCGTAGAGCGGACGGCCCCCTTCGGGGTGACAAACGTGGGCCAACCAGAAACCTTCCAACCAGAAACCCGCAAACCTAAAAATCGCAATAGCTCACGATAGCCTCGTAATCGGGCCGATCCCAGGCATGGCTGTGGATGTAGGAATGTTTGATTTCGCCTTTGTGCAGCACAAAGACGCCGGGCATCTGGAAGCCGTCGCCGAGGTCTTCGGTGTGATAGGCAAATCCGTGGCCTTCGATGACGCCTGCCTGGAAGCCGCGGATCCAGTTCATCAAGCCGAAGAGTTGGGCAGGCGTGCCCCGCCCCAGACCGAATGCGGAGTAAAAGCGTTTTTCCGGGTCGGAGACATGCTCAACCGGCAGGAGTTTGTATTTTTTGAAAAATTTTTCTGCCGCAGCCTGCTCCGGCGCCATGTGGACAAAAACGATCCGAAGGCCGCTTTTTTCCAGACGTTTTCTGCGTTTGGAAATATCGGCCATGGCTTCGCGGCAAAACGAGCAGCCGAAATGGCGCAAAAAGACTAAGAGAATAGGGGTTTCATCCGCCAGTTGGGCCAAAGACTTGCCCGAGCTCTGGCCGATCATCTCGTTCCAGAACCCGGGCATTTTTTGCTGCTTGGCAGATGGAGACATGGAGGGCATAAGCGATCAAAGCAGGTTCATGTTGTTCAGCACATCCACTACTTCACGCACGGCGGCAGCGGATTTGTGCAGGAGATCCATTTCGTCGGAGTTGAGTTTCAGTTCGATGATGGTCTGCACCCCGTCGCGGCCGACTTTGATCGGTGCGCCTACGAACAGGTTGTTCAAGCCGTACTGGCCGTTCAGCAAAACGCAGCAGGGGTAAATCCGGTTTTCGTTTTTCAGGATAGACACAGCCATTTGAGCAGCTGCAGCGCCCGGCGCATACCAGGCGGAGGTGCCCATCAGGTTGACGAGTTCGCCGCCGCCGGATTTGGTGCGCTCGATGATGGCGTTCAGTTTATCGGCAGCCACCAATTCCGTCACGGGGATGCCGCTAACGGTGGTGTAGCGGGGCAGCGGCACCATCGTGTCGCCGTGGCCGCCCATAAGCACGGCGGAAATGTCTTTGGGCGAGCAACCGATTTCCTCTGCAAGAAAAGCGCGGTAGCGGGCGGTGTCGAGCACGCCGGCCATACCGAATACGCGCTTGTCGCTCAGACCTGAGGCTTTCCAGCACGCGTAGGTCATCACATCGAGCGGGTTGGACACTACGATGATGATCGGGTTTGGCGTGTATTTGAGGATATTTTCCGTCACCGACACCACGATTTTGGCGTTGGTGCTGATGAGGTCGTCGCGGCTCATGCCGGGTTTGCGCGGGATACCGGCAGTGATGATTACGATGTCGGAGTTGGCCGTCAGGGCGTAATCGTCGCCACCCACGACGCGGGTGGAGTAGCCGTCCACAGGGGCCTGCTGCCAGGTATCGAGGGCTTTGCCCTTGGCCATGTTCCCCTGAATGTCAATCAGGACGACTTCATTGCAGATGTCTTCGTGGGCGAGGACGTTGGCACAGGTTGCGCCGACGTTTCCGGCGCCGACGATGGTCACTTTGCTCATGGTGTAAAGTTTATTTGACTGGATGAAATATGTTGGGTGGATGCATGGCAACTACTTTTTGCCGGCGCAAAAGTAGGGAAAGGCTGTCGGCTTTTGACTGTTGGGCTTTGGCAAAAAACATACAACGCCTGTCAAAAAGCGTTGGGGATCGCTGTAGCATATTCGAGCGCCGAGTATCCGGAAAAGTTGCCGTAGCCCCCGAGGATGTTGTTGTACAGGGCGTCGGGATCGTTCAGTGGAATATTATTCCCTTGCCGGGCGAGGGAAAGGTGGTAGCGGTAAAATTCCTCGGAAAGCGTACGCCATTCTACCAGAATTTGGCGCGGGCGTTCGTACGCCGGATCGAATGGCACGATAGCATCCAGATGCAAGGTGTTCTGGTTGTCGCTCCAGTAGTTTTCGTTGACCAGTACCACCTGCTCGGGCGTGTCGTACACCAGGGCAAGTGTGCGCCCGTCGGCCAGGAACTTGCTCTGAACTTCGTAGTACTCGTCCGGAACCGGTTCGCCGTTTACGATTTCGAAGGTTTCAATTTCATGCCGGAGCGCGAAAGCAAAAAACCGGTTTCCATTGGGTGATTGGGCAAGTTGAATCTGCAACGGTACCCGGAGCACACGTTTTCCATCGGGCAAGGTGGTCAGCACCATTTGGGCGGTATCCACTCGAACTGCCGCCAGCGGAACCGGTTTAGGCGCCGAACTGACGGCTTCGATGGTTTCCAACCCACCTATGCGTACGGCAAGGGAGTATTCCGTGCCCACCTCTACCAGGTCGCGACTTTGCCAGTACGTTCTGCCACCGGCATCCACTACGCGGAATAACTTGTCCAGAAACTGCCCGCCGACCGCAATCGAAACATCCGCGTTGAACGGAATAACCGGGTCGCCGGCATCGGTTAGTTTCTGGCTGAGCGACACCTCGACCTGAATGGGCTTTCCGATGGTAAAATGGCTCAACGCCACGATGCGGGTAGGCACATCAGGCAATTCCAGCGCCACCTCGCGCACACAACCCATTGTGAGCGCAAGCAACGTCAGCAAGAAATAAAAAGCGGGTTTGGGCAGCATGGTACGTGTATTAAAAATTAAGGGTGTAGCGAAACGAGGGCACCAAAGGTAAAAGCGTGTATTGTACGGCTTTTGCATTGGTACCACTCCCGGCATCTACGTAGAGGAAAAACGGGTTGAAACGGTTGTAGGCATTGTAAACGCCCAATTGCAGGTCGTGTTTCAGCGTCTGTTTGCCCCAATGCGCGTTCAGCGCTACATCCAGCCGGTGATACGGCGGCAGGCGGTAGCCGTTGACGTCGGTGTACACAAACACATTGCGTTCAATATCGCCGTTGGGGGTATGATGCTGGTATTTCAACCCGGCCAGGGTGATGGGATTGCCCGTGGCATACACCCAGGCAAGCGTCACATCTGCCCAGGGCGCAAGCCGCTGTTCGAGCACGATTTTAAGGTCGTGCCTCCTGTCGAAGCGGAATGGAAAGACCCTTCCGGAATTCAGTTCCGGGAACTGCCGCTCGGATTTTGACCAGGCATACACAAGCGACACCAAGGTGCTCCGAAATCGTTTTTCCACCACAAGTTCGGCTCCGTATGTCAGGCCTTGCCCTGCTGCGATGCGGTCTTCCCAGCCGCTTGCATCTTCCGCGCCGCCGGTGAGCAGGGCCGTATTGGAAGGCAAAAAAGTCAGTACCCGTTCCAGTTGCTTGTAATAGCCCTCCACCTGAATGTCCCACCCCGACCGTCTGAAACCAATACCTCCGGATACCTGCCAGGCGTGCTCCGGTTGCACGCGCGCTGTGGTCGGCACCCACAATTCGAAGGGCAGGCTGATGTTAAACGAGCCGATCTGGTGCAAAAACTGTGCAGTCCGGTGGTAGCCGGCCCAGGTTCGCCAGCCGGTACTTTTGCCAAACTGCAAGCGGATACGTGGCTGCGGCGCCCTGAACACATTGTTCCGAACCTGAAACGTGGAAAAGTTAAAACCCGCTTCCAGTGCCCAAAGGTTGCCGAAACGCCAGTCGGCCTCTGCGTATGCATCGCCTTCGTCGGCGCCAAGGCGCTCGTTGTTCAGGAGCGTCTGCGAAAGGGAGTCAATGGCAAGTGGCGACTGGCCGGGCACCAGAAAGTTGACGGATAGCGCCCCGGGCTGGAAGGCATGCAACGTGTAGGAAACGCCCCAGCGCAGCGTCAGGTTATTGGTCGGGTAATAACTGAAGTCGGTTTTGCCCGACCAGTCTTCGATCAGTGTCTGGTAAAGTTGGCCGTAGTTGGCCAACAGGGTTTCCCTGCCGGAGGCGGAAAGGAAGGTGGAGCGCAGGGTCAGGCGGCTCTGGTAGAAAAAACGGCTGAACCGCACGGTCGTGTTGGAAAACAGGTTGTTGCGGATCAGATAGTTCCAGCGCAAGGAGGCAATGGAATTTCCCCACTCGGAACCCAGTGTGTACTGGTCGGTGGCGGTACCTTCCAGGTTGTCGAAGCGTTGCACAAACTGGTTGCGAAACACGTCGCCCCCCTGGTAAATGCTCAGGTAAAGCCGGCTTTTTTCTGAAAAAATATGGTTCAGTTTGAGGTTGGCGTCGTAAAACCGGTAGGCGATGTTATCGCCGGAGAAGGTAAGCAGGTTGTCGCGTTGGCTGAAATAATTGATCCAGGGGCCGAAATAGGTGGTTCGTCCGCTCAGCAGGAAGGAACTCGTATCGCGTTTCAGCGGGCCTTCGAGGGTAGCGGAAGCCGCAAAAAGTCCGACGGAAACTTCGGCTTTGTGATCCCGGAGATGGCCGTCGCGGGTGCGAACATCGAGCACGGAGGAAACCCGCCCACTGTACCGGGCAGGGAAATCGCCTTTCCAAAGCCTGGCGCTGTTTACCACCGAGGGGTTAAACACCGAAAACAGCCCCAGCGCATGGCTGGGATTGTACACCGGCACATCGTCCAGCAGGAACAGATTCTGATCGGCATTCCCGCCACGCACATGCAGACCGCCGAGGCCGTCCACACCGGTTTGCACGCCCGGCTGAAAAGCGGCCAGACGCAGCAAATCGGCTTCTCCGCCCGGCATGGGCATTCCATGGGTGGCCGAAAACGGCAAATTGTGCCGTCCGCCGTCCTGTGTGCCGGAGGCTTCGCCGGCGGGTTGCGCCGTCACCACCACTTCCGGCAACGCGCTGTTGGGCGCCAGGCTGAAGGTCATAAGCCGGTCGCTTTCCAGCGCCAGCACCTGCGTTTCCGGTCGGTAGCCAATACTGCTTACGGTTACGCGGTACTCCCCGCTTTCGAGGGTCAGGCTGAAAAAACCGAATTCGTTGGTGATGGCCCCGGAGTTTCGGGTACGGATACTTGCACCAATCAGGCGTTCACCGGTCTCGGCATCCTGCACGTATCCGCTGAGGGTGAAATAGCGAGTTTTCCGGTAAAGCACCACCTGGTTGGTTCCCCAGCGGTACGATAAGTCGGCACATCCGGTAATTTTCCCCAGCAGTATCTCGAAAGGCTCCTGCCGGACAGACACCGTGACCGGCGGACAATCGCGGAAAAAGGCCGTATTGAACGCGATATTGACACCCGACTGCCGGCTCAGCAGCGCCAGGGCATCCGCCGGGGAGCAGGCTGCACAATCAAAGTCGAACAAACGCGTATGGGGGGAGTCCTGCGCATCTGCGGTGGGCAGGCACCACAAAATCCATACGAAAAGCGTTGCAAATACGCGATTAGCCATGCCGGTCAGGTGTACGGGCGCAAGTTAGCGCCCCGGCAAAACATGGCGGTGTTTCCCGGCTCAAATACTTTTGTCGGAAACAAACACGGTTCAATTACATCGGCCTCCCGAGAGGCGAAAACGACCCGGAGCGGGTCGGATAACCCTGAAATTGTAAATCAGGGCAAAACTCTCCAGCACATCATCGAGGGTTTGATTGGTCAGAGTATTGGAGTAGGAACAATCCAGCATATTCCGGTTTTCGATTTCGATGGTGGCGCCGTAATGTTTTTCCAGATCGGCCATCACATGCCGCAGCGGGGTGTCGTCGAATTCGAGGCGACCGGTTTGCCAGGCGAGTTCGTTGAGTGTGGGAACTTTTGAGCGGGTCAGGCGCGCGTTTTTCCGGCTGAACGCCGCCCGGTCGTTGGCCGACAGCACGATGCTTGTTGTTTTCCCGGCAGGGGCGTAACGTACTTTGCCGGAACGAACCAGCACGCTGGTTTCGTCGGAGTCGGAAAAGTCGCGCACATCGAAGGCCGTGCCCAGCACCTCCACTTCTCCACCGCCTGCCAGCCCAATCCGAAAAGGCTGATCGCCGCGGTGGGCAACGTCAAAATATGCCTCGCCCGACAGTTGTACCCGGCGCTCGTCCGAGGCAAACTGTTTCGGATATTTGATCTCCGAATTTTGACGCAGCCAGACATTGGATCCGTCCGGCAACACGATCTGACGAACGGCGCCGTCTTCTCGAACTTGTGCGACAATCTGTTCGGAAACCGGCATAGTGAACTGCCGGTAGCCCCAGGTAGCGGCCACGAGCACCGCCACAGCGGCGGCCACGCGCAGCAGGAGCCGGCTGATGGATACGGTCTTCGCCGGCGTTCGGCGCTCTGCCGTTTCGATACCGGCCATCAAGCGCCGGAATTCTGCATCCATATCGAGGCGGAAATCGTGGGGACGGGTTTCGCTTGCTTCATCCCAGACGCGGCGGTATTCAGCAGCAAACTGCTCGTTTTGAGGCGATTGCTTGAGCAAGGCATCCAGTACGGCAGATTCATCGGACGTGATTTCGCCGTTGAACTGCTTTTGAAGCAGCAAAATGAAGTCAAATTCTTGCATAATGGTTCGTTTTCAACTATGTCGGTTTTAAAAGGAAATCGGTTTGTACTCCGGTCAGGTCGTCTTAAAGACAGCGCGATGCATCATTCCCCCTACCCTTGCCCCCACCATTTTAGTACCCAAATGACAACCGGCGACAAATAGCGGTGTTCCAGCATGGCTTCCCGAAGCAGTCGCATGGCTTTGGTGATTTGGTTTTCAATTGTTTTGGTAGAAATGCCGAGTTGTTCGGCTATTTCGCGGTGCGACATGTGTTCGAAGCGACTGAGTGAAAACACGAGCCGGCATTTTTCAGGCAATTGCCCGATTGCCTGATGCAGGATCGTTTCCAGCCGTTCCTGCTCCTGTTTTTGGTCAATGTCCAGCTGCGAGGTGTCCGCCTGATCTTGCCGGTCGGCGGTGTCATCCAGCATCGTGCGGCGGTTGGATTTGATGCGGTTCAGGGCGCGGTTCACCGCCGCCCGCCGCAGGTATGCCCGGAGCGAGGTGTGAATATCGAGTTCTTCACGCTTGCGCCACAACTCCACAAATACTTCCTGGGCCAGGTCTTTGCAGGTATCCTCATCGGGCAGGTAGGCATAAATATCACCTAACAGCAGCGGATAGTGCCGGTCGAACAAGCGGCGCAGTGCCTGCGTGTCGCCCTGACGAAGGCGTTGCAAATCCTGTGCTTCTGAAATTTCCGAGGAGGTGTGCATTTTTTTTGATCGCTGTGGCAAATTTTCAAAATAATCGTAGGGGATTCCGCCTGATCTTCTGTCTATCCCTTGAACACAGAACAGATAACACACAAATTGCTCAAGCTCAAACTATGGATATCAGAATGACTTTACCGATCTTCGAGGGCAATCCGCTCTTTGCCGTGCTTGCTCCGGAGGAAATACTGATGCTTCAACAAACGGCCGCTGTGCACACCTACTCGAAGCATCAGGTAATCTACAAGCCCGGACAGGCCGCAAATAAAGTGTATTTTTTGCTGAAGGGCACCGTGAAAATTGCCGTCCACGCTGAAAAGAAAGACATTATAAAATACGTCGTGCGTGCCACAAACCTGTTTGGTGAGTCTTGCCTGACCGGCGAAATACAACGCCGCGATTTTGCCTACGCAATGGATGACAGCGTGGAAGTGGTGGAACTGGACGCACAAGCGCTCCTGAGCATTATGCGGAAAAACTTCGCGTTTGCCCAGTCATTGCTTCACTTCCTCGGCGAACGCCTCCGCTACACTGAAACCCAGTTGGAAAAAGTCGTGCTCAAGGACTCCAAAAGCCGTATCCTCGAATTTCTGCACCAGATGGGCATTGAGCAGGGGAAACGCGTCGGTTTCGAGACCCTGGTAAAACACAATATGACACACCAGGACATCGCCGACCTCACCGGCACCAGCCGCCAGATGGTCACCGCCGTACTGAACCAACTCAAGCGCTCGAATGTGTTGTACTTCAATCGCAAAAAAATTCTTTTCCGCGACCTGAGCGCTTTGCCGGGTTGAGCAACCATCCCCAAAAATTAACACAAAAACAGTTTTGCTTCATACGATAGAATGGGTTTTGTTCGGGCGGCGTGCAACGGCACGCCGCCTTCGTTTGATTTTTAC
>JAEUUV010000015.1 GCA_016787285.1 Saprospiraceae bacterium
TGAAGGGGTTGTATGTCAGAACGTTAGTTGAACATAAAACCCCTTCGGGGTTCACAAATGTACTACATCTCCATGCTATAAACATATAGCCCTTTCAGGGCTTGGCTTGTGAATTATCAGTAATCAACGCGCGCCGGTAGACGCCAACAACGGCTAAACACTCAAAACTACAACATGTCCTTGTCCTTGCGCGGCGCCTGTTTGGCTTCCCACACGCGCTTCACCCGGAAGTCGAATCCGAAGGTCAGGAAGAAAATGTTGGCGGAGTAATTGGCGTAAGGGCGGGTGGTTTGGCCCTGAACACCGGTAGCCACGTAGTCCTGGTTGAAAAAATTATTGAAAAAGTACTGGACTTTCAGGCTTACGTGTTTGCGGAAATGAATGCCGGCAAATGCCGCCAGCGTAAGCGGGGTCACCTGATCGCTGAACCACTCTTCGGTTTTTACCTTGCGGTCGCGGTCGCCATCGGGGAAATATTTCTGCTTGTAATGCAGTGCGTAGCCTACTTCGCCGCCGAAGTAAAAAAAGCGGTCTTTGGACATGTCGCCAAACTTGAAGGCCACCGGCAGGCCGATCATATAGATGCGGCGTTTGAAGTAGTCTTCCTTGCCCACGGAGTCTTCCGTGATGAGGCCAATGTTCCGGATATTCCAGCCGGTGAAAAAGCCTGCATTTGGAGCGAAGTTCCAGTGGATATTGGTACCGAAGTTGAACACCGGCGACCAGCGCAGGCAGGGGCTGACGGAGCGACCGTCCATGCTGACGGAGCCGAGCGAGAAGATACTGCCGTCGCTGGCGCTGGTGGTGTACCATACTTTCTGGAATTGCGCCGAGGCGGTCGTCAGGCTGAAAATGAGGGCGGCGAGGAGGATAAATGTGCGCATGGGTACGGGATGGGTTGGGTGGATGACGGGTAGCTTGGAGCAAAGGTAGAGCGTGTTTCCGGAAAAATGGATGGGGAGTTTCGAGAGGCAACTACCTGCCAGAGAGGGCGTGCAACAAAGCCCGACTTCCGCACTTTGCTACCGTTTGTGTTTGCGGTTTTGCCCCCCGGTTTGTCATCTCGCAGAGATCCGTCCGCTATACGGGAGGCACGCGTATAGCGGACGGATCTCTGCGAGATGACAAAAGCCTCTACTTTGATAGGGTTGTTGCTTAGCCTTTCCCGGGGCAGCCGTTGTTCTCCTTGGTTCCTTTCTCTGTGGGGCAGCGGTCGTCATTGTCAGGAATGCCGTCGCCATCTGCGTCGGGGCAGCCTCTGGTTGAACTTGGGCCATATGCACTTGGGCACTCGTCGTCAATGTCTGGAATTCCATCATCATCACGATCGCTCGCCGCAGTACCATCTTTGCTTTTCTCCGGGCAGCCACCATTGCTCCTTGGCCCTGGCTCTTTTGGGCACTTGTCTTCCTTGTCCGGCACTCCGTCGCCGTCGCTATCTATTTCAGGAGGGGGCCTTTGCATCGCCCCTCGTCGAGCCTCTGCTTTTTTTATCAACACCTCTAAATCGTAGCATTTTTTACTATCCGGGCAGTTTTTGGCCTGCTCCAAGTATTTGAGCGCGCTGACATAATCTCCTTTCATGGTAGCTATTTCACCTCGATCTCGAAGGCGTTCACAACAAGGCTTCTCTCCCGGTATTCCAGCCGGCTCCGGTTTTGAAAGTCGAAAACTCGGGAGTGGCGACTTAAACCGCGCCCGAGCAGCCTTCGGTTTGTACCCGCCTGCCAGCACCAGCATCTGCAACTGTGCAATTTTCTCTTCCTCCGGAAAACCAAACGTGTAACGCCCCTCGGAATCCGTGGTATCGGCATAAATTCCCATCTTTTTCCAAAGCCCCGGCTTCGTTTCTTCCAGTTTTTTATATGTGATGCGGTTGGCATCGGCAGCCAGCACAAGGGCGCCCCGAATTGGGCGGTTGGTCAGCGAATCAAGTACACGCCCGCTCAGGACGAGTGGTTGCGGTTCTGCGGTTGACGTAATATTTCCCAACAGCGTCCGCAAATTCACCCGCATCCCCAAGGTATCAAAATACCCCGGCTGTGCCGCCACAATGCGCGCGAGCACAGCCCGGGCCGCCACCGTGTCTTCCTGATAAAAATCGCAGAGACCCTTTCCGTGCAGGGCGTTCAGGCGGCGAGCATCATCGGCACGGACACTGTCGCCGACAAGGCCGGCAAATGCAGCGCCGAGGTCTTGCAACAGGGAGCGCATGGGCGCAATCGGTGTTTCGTTGGTGTCGCGGCTGCTTTGTTGGGCTTGTTGTGCAATATTTTCCCGACCGATCGTGATGCCGCCCGCCGATCTGTCCAGAAAGAAATTGAAACGGCGCACGGCCTGGTCGTAGCGCAGGGCAAACAGGTTGCTGTCGGCAAGGGGATACATTTCGGGACGGCGTTCCTGCATGGCGCGTTGAAACAGGGAGTCGGCAGTAAGGGCTGATGCGCTCAGGTTGTACCAGGAAAGGTAATCCCGCTGCTCTACCACTTTACGGTACATCTGCACGGCGCTGTTATTCAAATCCACCGCCCTATCGTAGGGTTTTTCGGCGCGGTACATCGGCGCAGAACCGAGCGGGGGTATGGGCGTCACGCGGAACCACAACGCCAGTCCGAGCAGTAACACCCCGAAACCCAGCAGCGTGAGCGCCCAGATCAAATCGCGGGTGAAAAACCGCCGGGGTGCGGGCACGGACAACACGCCGGCGAGGTCGTGCGGAGTGCCGGGCGGCAGTTCGTTTCCGGAAATTTCCTGCCGCACTTTCTGATCCAGTTCGGCGCGGTGGCTGCCGTCGAGCAAGCCCACGGCCCGCAGTTCGCGCAGGGTTTGCCGGCGAGTATCATCGCGTGGAGCCAATGCAAACTCCTGCACCGCGAGGTTGACGCGGCGCTCGGTGTTGGCGAAGCCTTTTTGCACCCAGTCGGGCACTTCGCGCAGGGTTTCGGCCACGGCTTCGCGGGCGTTTTTTTCGTCGGCAGGGTCGAGTTCGCGCAGGAACGCAAGGCGCAGATGGTCGTCGGTCTGGTTGGCGCTGAGCCAGGGAATGCGGGTTAGGCGCAGCAGCCGGTCGTGGGTCACTTCCACACCGATGGCCCGCCCCACGGCGAGGGTCAGCGCCCAGTCGGGCTGTGCGTTCACGGCCAAGGCGCGCAACCAGCGATAGGCGTCGGTGTCGTCCGACAGGTACAGCCGGTGGTCGGCGGGCGTTTGCCAGGTATTGAATCGGGGATTGGCCTCGTTGCGCAGTACGCGCAGGGTAGTGCGGTGCCGGTCGAACGGCCCGGGCAGGTACTCCTCGGTGCGGTCGAGTGTTAGCAGGCCTTCGAGCATGCCGTCGGTGTCGGCGGGGTAAAGCAGAAAAGCCTGATGCAGCAGTTTTTCCTGAAAAGCCCAGGCGACGGGCGGCTCGGGCGTGAGCAGAAGTCGTCGGGGCCAGCGGGCAAAGTCGGCCACCAGGCGAGCGTTCAGCGTCGGGGACTGGTCGGCGGGTGTCTGCACGAGGTGGTGGGCATTACCCACCAGCACGAGGCGGCAACCGGGGTAGCGGCGCTGCAACTCCGTCAGGTTCAGGCCCTCCGGATGGTCGGCGTTGCGTAAGCGGTCGAAATGGCCGTCGTGTTCAAAAAATACGGCGGGCACGTCGCGGCGACGCAGGAATGCGGCGAGTCGGGCAAAAAGCAGGCCCTGCTGGTCGCGCGGGTCGCGGCGTTCGAGCAGGAACAGGTAGGCCGCCGGCAGGCTGTCGGGGCGCTCGCGTAGCACGGGGAATCCCGCATTGTCAATGGTGGCACGCACGCTGGCGGGCAGGTCAAGGCTGCGGCGCAGGCTGTCCTCGCGGCGGTGCAGCACCTCGGCGATGCGGAAAAAATCGCGCGGCACGCTGATCTTGTGCTCCTGGGCCGGGTAGGGAATGTGGTACGGCCCCTCGTCGAGCACAGCGTATTCGCGCTCCAGTTCGGCGGTGGTTTTTTGTACCGGCTTTTCGTTGCGGCGGCGCCACCAGCGCCGCAAAAACCAACTACCCGCCAGCAAGGGAATCAGCAGCAACAACCACACCCAGGTACGCAGGCGGTAGATGGTGCGCGGTTCGTCTTCGTACAGGGGCAGGAGGGCGAGGTAAGGTTTGTCGGCGCCGATGCCGACCGAAAGGGTGCGGTCGGTATAACAGCGCGTCTCCTCTCCGGGGCGATACACACGGGCAAGTACAAATTGGTCGCCGGAAGCGGAAAAGGTGATCCGCACCTGCTCGCCCCGGAGCGTATCGTTCCCCGGGGTGTACCATTCGACCCGGCTTCCGGGTTCGTGGCTGGAAAGGCGATAGATGTAGGGCCGACCCGTTAGTAGCGAATCGGTCGGGCCGATGATTTCCCCTACTGCCGGCGGATTGGAGCAAAAAATGACGGTCGTGAACGAGTCGGCCAGCAGTCCGGCTTCCGGGTGCCGGGCACTGAGTTCAAATGTTTTCCGGCTTCCGGCGCCGGTCACCGGCCAGGCCAAATGGTACGAAGTACTGTCCTTGTATTCCTCCCTGCCGGTTTCGGCATCGAACACGCGCCAACGGAACAAGGAGGAGTCAATGCCGGTACTGCGGTTTTCCACCAATAGCGTGTCCTCCCCTATTTGCAGGTTTTTTACGGCAAAAGCAATCTGTGGCTGCGGAGGAGGAGGACAAAACATCTTGCACAATACCAGCAAGGCCGCCACTACCGCGACAAGCAGAAAGGCCCACCGGTAGCGTTTCCAGCGCGTTGGCGACGGTGGAATGACTGGCGACTTGGGAGCACCGGAGTTGATATTCTCGTAGCGTTTTTCCCATTGCAACCACTCTTGCTCGCATTCTTTCCGAAACGCTTCGAAAACGACGTAAAACTTCGCCTGTTCGCGTTCGGAGCGCACTACAAACGGGGCAATAAGGTACTTCAGGTTCTGGAATTCGGCAGGATCGAGGAAGCGGTCACCGTGTTTTTCCAATGCCCGTAATAGCCGCACCCGGCGCTTGGTGTCCAGCGCGAAACCCTCTTTTTCGAGCAGCAGAAGCAGCTCGTCCAAGGGTAGATTGATATGTGCGGATTGGGCGATAGCGTTGTTTTTTTTGATTACATGATTGCAGATTACATGATTGTTGATTTTTGAAGTTGCGTAGAGTTGACCGCTTTCGCTTAGCCAAAGATGCGGGTGCATGCTACGGATACTTCAAAAATCAACAATCATGTAATCTGCAATCATGTAATCTCATTTCAAATCAACTTGCGTATGGCTTCCAGGTCTTCCTGGGTTTTCACCAGGAAAGACAGGTTGTGCTGAAGCAGTTCGCGCTGTTTAGTGTCGTTTTGTTCAAAATAGTTTTTCATGCCGAGCAAACGCAGCCAGGCGATGAGTTCGGCGGTAGCGGGTTTTTTGCGCACGGATTTGTCGCGGGCGTCAAGGAAAAACTTGATCAGTTCGTCGTAGGCTTTTTCGGTGGCGGGCGTGATGACGCCGAGGCGTTTTTGCACGATTTTGCGCAGGTCGTCGCTGTTCGGGAATTCGATGTGGAAAAACGCGCAGCGGCGCAGGAACGGCTCGGGCAGGTTTTTTTCGGAGTTGGAAGTCAGGATAACCAGAATTTTAGCGTCTCCGGCTTTTTCAAATGCGTTGTTTTCTGCCAGTTCGCGAATGCGGAAGCGGTACTTTTCGATCTCGTCGAGGATGTCGTTGGTGAAATCGCGCGGGGCTTTGTCCACCTCGTCCACGAGTACGACGGACCGGCGGGGCGTTTCGGGCAGTTCGGCCAGAAACGGCGGCGCCTGTTCCGGGCGGCCCTTGCTCATGGCGATGGCCAGCCCGAGCGCCTGCAGGGTGATGTAGTCGGCAGGGTTTGCCGTACGCCCGTCGCGCAGGTTGGCGGCCTGAAAGTGCGACAGGGCGTCGTAGGTATAAAACAGGTCGCTGGCCCGCGAGGTGGTTTTGGTGTGAAACAACAGCGGAAGCGGGTGGAAGTCGGGCTTGCCGGCGCCGAGGTGCCAGGTCGCCCAGTCGGCCAGAGTGGTTTTGCCGGTGCCGGGTTCGCCGGTGAGCAGCAGAGGCTGTTCGAGGTCGTAAGCACCCTCAACGGCGTATTGAAGGCCGGGCGGCAGAATGTACCCTTCGGCGGTTTCGCGGGAGCGTTCGAGGGCGAGTTCTTCGGCAGATGACGGTGTGTTTTTTGCCATGGTGCGTGGTGTCGTCAGGGCTATCGCCCCTGGTGGTGAAAGACGCAGGGCTGCCGCCCTGCGTTGGTGAATGGCGCCCTTTCAGGGCTATTTGCGTTTGATTACGCGCTGTTGTACTGTTCGATGAGTTGTTTCAGGATCATTTCGATTTCCAGCATGTCTTTTTTGTCGAAGGCGCCGAAGTGTTTTTCGGTCATTTGCTCTTCGTCTTTGCCGGCCTCTATCAGCGGCTCGTGTTCGGGCAGGGAAAACCACTCGGCCACGTCGCGGCGGGGCACGGCTTGCAGTTCGGGCAGCGGTATGCCGTGGCGCCCGTCGTCAATGGCGCGTTTCACTTCCTTCTGCACCGACTCGCGTACCTCGCTTTTCGTGTATTCAATTCCGAAGAAGAAAATGAAGCGCGGGGCAGTTGGCGGCAATTCGACGGAACAGAAGTTTTCGATAAAGTGGAGCACGGCGGCAGGTGTGAATTCGGCGTGCCAGTTGAAGTCATCCAGCGTAAGCAGCAGGATGACCGTGTCGGCGGCGGCGAAATCCTTGAGGCAGGTGCTTCCGAGCAGGTCGGCCAGCGTGCATTGGGCGCTCGGCACGGTCATGTCGAGGCTGAATGCGGTGAAAATTTCGCGGATAAGGTTGATGCGGTTCATGGCCGCCGACTCCGAAAACCGGGGCTTGATCTTGCGGTATTTCCACTTTTTGGCGGTTGTTTCCCCGTCGGAGGGCTGCACATCCCAGGCGAATTGTTTGCCCGCGATCTCGTGTCCGTATCGCAGCGACAGGCTGGTGTGCGCCTGCCGGGCATCGCCGTACAGGTAGAAATACAGTTTTTTAGGCGGAGGTGGCCCATCGAGAAAAATGGGCAGAAACACCGCATCCTGTGAACTGCGGTTGCAAAAAAATGCGCGGTGCTCCGGGATGGATTTGCCGGGTGTGTTGTACGGAGTTTTGCGGGCGGTGACGGCGCCTTTGAGTTCGAGGCGGTGCAGGTCGGACGCCACCTTGGCCGCCAGGTTGTCGGGCGTGGTGAACGTGCTGTACACCAACTGGCCGATCTTCTTTTTGAAGGCGTCTAATTTCGGCTTGGCCTCGTACTCCACAAATTTGGGTGGCCAGGGGGCGTTGTCGTCAAGGAGGTAACACAGGCAGGGTTTGCCGAGCGCGCGGGCGTGATCGAACTCCATTTCGGTAATGGAGCGCGTTTCGCCGCCGGGTATCCAGCCGTAGCGCATGGCATAAATACCCACCAGCACGTCGGCTTCCTCAATGGCTTCGAGACAAACGTCCACCGGATCATCGGGTCGGCTGCCGAAGTATTTCATGTCAATGCCCAGTTCGCCGGCCTGCATGATGGCGTCGAAAACCGCCTTGCGGTGCTCCTGCAAGTCAATGGACGTGGAACTGATGAAAACCTGTAGGCGTGCCATTTGGCGGATTAGTTGTGGTGGTAAAAATGCAAAAGCGTTTTTTGAATGGGCTAAAGTATTGAAAAATAATGGGAAGGCAGTTTAAATGTCTTTTGCTGCACTTGTTCCGTTCAAGCACTCAATCACCATGCACATGTTCCGCCGCATCGGCCAGACCATCTTTCCTTCAGTAAAGCATATTTTTGGTCGCGCATTCGGTACTACTATAGCCGTGGTAGATGGTGTATCTTTAACGCAAAAACAAAAAGTTTGAAAAAAAATTTGATTTACTACCTTTGCAAAACAAAACAATAAAGCCAATGAGTAAAGACCTCCACGCCAGACCCTTTGATGAGACCACCATCGCCAAGTTGGAAATCTTTGAAGATTACGCTCAAGCATGGCTCCCCACATTCGTCATGTGGGGTGATCCAGTAATTTGTATTTTCGATTTTTTCGCCGGGACAGGCTATGATGTAAACGGAGTGCCAGGCAGTCCGATCCGCATCTTAAAGAAGATACGAGAACAGATAGCACCTATTTTTCAAAATAAAATCCAAGTACACGTCTACTTCAATGAATTTGACAAAAAGAAGTTCAAGCAACTTTCTGTCGCCTGTGATGATTTTCTCAGAGACCATCCGGAGGTAGGTCGCGCCATCAAACTTAACCTTTCGCAAGAAGATTTTGATCTGTGCTTCTCCCGGTTGTTTCCTGTCATTCAGGCTCATTCTAGTCTGGTTTATCTAGATCAAAACGGCATCAAATTTTTGGCTGACAGGTACTTTCTCGAACTGGAAAAGACAAGGCGCACCGACTTTCTCTACTTCGTTTCATCCTCATACTTTTGGCGATTTGGTGAAAAAGAGGAATTTAAAACCCATGTAAAAATAGACTTAGAGGAGGCAAAGAGAAACCCTTATCGTTTCATTCACCGCACGTTGATTGCTCAACTAAGGGGAAACCTGCCACCAAACTCCAACTTGAAACTTTACCCTTTTTCGCTTAAGAAAGCCGCTAATGTACATGGAATCATTTTTGGAGCTTCGCATATTCGTGCGGTGGAAAAGTTTATAGGCATCGCTTGGAAGCGAAACGAGGTGAATGGAGAAGCTAATTTTGACATTGACGACGACAACCAAAAGATTCAACTGGACTTATTTGAAGGAAAGAAGTTAACTAAAATCGAGATCTTTCAGAAGCGTCTCCATGAGCAAGTACTGAATGGAAAGATTACCAGCAACTCCCATGCTTTTGACTTCGCTATGAATGAGGGGCATTTAGGCAGCCATGCTGCCGAAGAATTGAGGCGCATGAAAAAAGACTGCTTAATTGATTATGATGGTCTTTCTCCATTAGTTACCTATGAGAATGTCCACAAACTCGGAAAGTTCATAACCTACAAAGTCTTGAAACAATGAAGTATTCAAAAATAGAGTGGACCGATGCCACCTGGAATCCGAGCACTGGTTGTAATAAGGTGACCGCCGGTTGTAAAAATTGTTATGCAGAAACGATGGCAAAGCGGTTACAGGCAATGGGTGCACCAGGCTATGAGAACGGCTTCGAGTTTACGCTTATGCCCGAAAGATTAGATATGCCATTGAAAATCAAAAAGCCTACTAAGTTCTTTGTAAACTCAATGAGCGATCTTTTTCACGAAAAAATGCCTTTTGACTTTCTGGACAAGGTGTTTGAAGTGATGAAACAAACACCCCGGCACAAGTATCAAATCCTGACCAAACGGGAGAACATTTTGCGCACCTATTGCAATAGCCGCTCCATTCCTGACAATGTGTGGCTTGGTGTCAGTGTTGAATCTGCTAAAACCAAATATCGCATAGGCATTCTGCGTGACATTCCGGCTAAAATCCGCTTTCTGTCTGTTGAGCCGCTCTTGGCTGACGTTGGCGAGTTAGACTTGCGAGGAATTCATTGGGTAATTGTCGGTGGTGAAAGTGGTCCAAAAGCCAGACCGATGCGCCCAGAGTGGGTACTCCATGTGCAACAGCAATGCGATCGGCAAGGAGTAGCATTCTTCTTCAAACAGTGGGGTGCATGGGGCGAAGACGGTATAAAACGTAGCAAGAAGGCCAATGGCCGCATTCTTTTGGGTCGTGAATGGAATGATGAGCCTCAATTGATTGCGACAATGTGACAGATTCCAAATAAACCACCTTCAAGGTCAGTGCCCGTGTTCCGCCTCTTCGGCTCGATGTTCTAGTTCCAGCATGGGGAAAGTTTCCACGAGGCGGTATGCAAAGCGGATTTGTCCTTCCTGCCCGAAGGTTTTGCGGAAATACACCAGCCCGAGTCCTTTGGCGTACCATTCTTCGCCGTGCCCTTCGATCTCGGCGGCGCCTTCCTTGCTGTGGCCCACGGCCTCGTGCAGACCGAAGCGAATGGTGGGGTATTTTTCCCCGTTGAGTTCAAACTCCGGCCCGTCGCCGAGGTAGCGGCGGTTGCGGATCAGGTACACGGTGGCGTTGGTGTCGGCCACCGGGTGGTATTGCAGTTTGTACAGAAAAATGCCCAGCGAGTCGCGCACCTGAAACGGAAACAGGTCGGGCGACTCAACGGTGGTGCGGATGGGCACGAGTTTGCCGGAGGCGGTATCCGGCTCATACAAAAACGCCTCCCGCGCCCGGGAACCGCTTTCCGCGATCTTTTCCCGCACGATCTGGTTGATTTCAAAATAGCGGTCGTACTGCGTGCCGACAAGGAAAACGCCGCTGTCGCGCACGAATGCCCGGTAAAACCAGTAGCGCCGCTCGGTGGTGTCGCCCTCTTCCGATGCGTAGGCGTACACGAGGCCCGGGAGCAGTTTTTTTACAGGAAAATAGTAGTCGCGGATGTCACGCTTGCTTTCGCTGCAAGAAGCAAGCAGAAAAAAACAGAAGCCTGCAAGCAGCATTTGCAGGCTTGGGAAGTTGAAAAACTGACGAAGCATGTCGTGGAGATTTTTTGGCAAAAGTCGCTACTTGACGGACAAAACAACCAGCGTTGCCTGCAAAATCATCAGGCCGTCCACCGCCGTTTTTCTCCAGACACCCCATTCGGCGCGTACCGGCACCACCCGAACAGCCCAGGCGGCTATGAAAAATGATGTCCAAATGGCGGCGAGCGTTCCGACGCCGAAAAACCCGATGGTGTAGTTGGCAAACGCACATCCGGCAGCAAGTATCAGCGCCATGTCAATCGCCCGAAACGACCGGCGCGGGCCGAGTTGTTGTACAAGTGTGGCAAGTCCGTGCCGGCGGTCGTGCTGCAGGTCGCACAAATCGTATGCCAGTGCCAGCGCAAAGACAAAGGCTGTACGCCCGATAAAAAGAAAGCCTCCGGGAAGCCACTCTCCGGCAGGCAACTGAAGCAAAACAGTGGCGACGGCCCATACCAGAGCAATGGAAACGGGCTTGGCCACTGCAAATCGGCGCAGCCCCACCCCCAAGCCCGGCAAGCCGTGGTATGCGACCCAGACAAGTGCAGCAAGTGCGGCCACAGCCTGTTGGGCATGTTCAAGGTCGAAAAAGAAAAATACGCTACAGAGGGCCATGGCCCATGCCATTCGTTTGGTTCTCCCTTTGGCCGCGTACCCGTAGGCAAATGCAGTGGCGCAAAAGACGAACCCGGTCGGCGTGGCGTCCGGTAATTTGCCGCCGATAAGTACGGCTGTTGCAAGCAGCATGCTCACCGCGCATGTGCCGATCCAGCAGATTTGAAAAAGCCACGTTGAAAAAGCCATCCTGCAAAGGTGGCCAACTACCTCCATTTTGTCCGCACAAGACGATTCTGCCGCTTTTAACGCCGTCCTAACATCCTCAACAACCGTTTTTCACGTCTTTCCCTGTTGTAAGAAGCAACCGAACCCTTGCTGAATTGCGTTGTTCAAGGTACAATCCATTACCATGGAAAGTCGCCACAAACCCCGGAACCACCCGCATCCGCCAATCGAATCAATCGAAAAAATCGAATCATTCGAACCAATCAAACTTCAGCCATGAGACGCATTGCTTTTTTTCTCGTCCCTCTCCTGCTCCTGCTGGCCGCTCCCCTGCACGCCCAATACTTCGGGCGCAACAAGCCGCGCTACCAAAGCCACGAATTTCAGGTGACCGAAACGCCGCATTTCACCATCTACGACTACCTGAAAAACCCCGAAAAACTCAAGGAACTGGCTTCTGCCGCCGAACTCTGGTACCAGATGCACCAGGCCGTGTTGCAGGACACGTTCAAGGAAAAAAATCCGCTTGTGATCTACAACGACCACGCAGGTTTTCAGCAAACCAACACCATCATGGGCAGTGTCGGCGTCGGTACCGGCGGTGTGACGGAGGGCTTGCGCAACCGCGTGGTATTCCCGGTGGCCATGACCAACCAGCAGACCCACCACGTACTCGGGCACGAACTGGTGCACGCGTTCCAGTACCACATCATCCTGAACGGCGACTCCACCAGTATGCGCAGCCTCGCCAACCTGCCCCTCTGGATGGTGGAAGGCCTGGCCGAATACCTGTCCATCGGACGCATTGACCCGCACACCTCGATGTGGATGCGCGACGCCGTGAAATACGACGCCCTGCCCAAAAAACTGCGCGACCTCGACTCCGGGAAATACTTCCCCTACCGCTGGGGACAGGCGTTCTGGGCATTCGTGACGGGCGTGTACGGCGACGAAATCATCAAGCCGCTTTTCGTGAACACGGCTCAATACGGCCTCGAACCGGCTATTGCCCTGACGCTCGGCACCACGCCCGACTCCTTAGCCTCCGCGTGGAACCTGACGCTGCGAAACCACTACGGCCAGTGGGTCACGAAAGGAAAAAAGACAAAACTGCCGGGGAAGAGTATCCTCAATGACGACAATTTCGGGGCTATGAACATCAGCCCGGCCATCAGCCAGAACGGCAAGTACCTGATCTTCCTGTCGGAAAAAAACCTGTTCTCCCTCGACCTCTACCTCGCCGACGCGCGCACCGGCGAAATCCTCAAAAAAGTGGCCAGTTCGACCCAGGACGGCCATATTGACCACTTCGACTTCATCGAAAGCGCCGGCACCTGGGCGCCCGATGAAAAACGATTTGCCTTCGACGTGTATGAGCAGGGCCAAAGCGCGTTGATCGTGAAGGACGTGTTTAAAGGCAAAACACTGGAGCGCATAACCCTGCCCGGCGTACCGGAATTCAACAACCCCGCGTGGAGTCCCGACGGCAAAACCATCGTGGTCAGCGGCCTCGTGAACGGCCAGACCGACCTGTACGCCTACGACCTGAAAACCAAAAAAGTGCGCCAACTGACCAACGACCGCTACGCGGAAATCCTGCCGGCCTGGAGTCCCGACGGCACGAGCATTGTTTTTTCCACCGATCAACTCAGTCTGGAGCGCGGCCGAAACGACGGCTCCTGGAAAACCAATCTGGCGATACTTGACATGGCAAACGGCGCGGTGGAACAACTCGACCTGTTCCCGGGCGCCGACAACATGAACCCGCAGTTCGACGCCACCGGCAACATTTACTTCCTGAGCAACCGCGACGGCATGCGCAACCTGTACTACTACGACCGCACGGCAAAAAAACTGTTTCAGGCCACCCAAAGCGAAACCGGCATCAGCGGCATCACGCCCTACGCGCCGGCCATTGCCGTTTCGGGCGACCGCGACCGCATCCTGTACACCCACTATGCCGAGGGCAAATACGCCATCTACCAGGCCAAAGCCGCCGATTTTGAACTTAAAGAGGTGGACCCTTCGGCGGTGAATATGGCGCCTGCCGCTCTGCCGCCGTTTAACCCCGGCAAACGTGACATCGTGAACACCAACCTGCGCCTGCTGGACAACAACCTGCGCGAGGCCGAAGCAGTCACCACTCTGACACCCACCAAGTACAAACCGAAATTCGATCTGGCGTACGTAGGCGGAAGCGCGGGCGTGGGTGTGGCCACGGGCAATTCCAGTTTCGGCGCCGCCACGGGTATGGCCGGCGGGGTGGACATGTTGTTCGACGACATCCTCGGCAACAACCAACTTTATGTGGGCCTCGCCATGAACGGCGAAATTCAGGACGCCGCAGGCCAGTTTTCGTACATCAACAACAAAAACCGCATCGGATGGGGCGCTTCGTTTTCCCATATTCCGTTCCGCTCGCTGTCGTACTACGGGTTCCGCGAAACCCCTCTGCAGGTGGCGCCGGGCGTGGTGGACACATTTCTGGAAGAAGTGCTCGGCGTGGAACGCCTGTTTCAGGAACGGGTCAGTGCCTTTGCGTTTTACCCGTTTTCCATTACCAAACGCCTTGAGGTGGGCGCGGCTTTTGAATATTACCACAGTGCCATAACCGAGTACTCCACCTACTACGACGACTTCGGCATACCGGTGTTCGCCGACCGGAAGAACGTACCCGGCGGACAAAGCCTGACCCTGGCCAACATCAATGCCGCCTACGTGGGCGACAATTCCTACTTCGGGCTTACGGCGCCGCTGGACGGCTGGCGCTACCGCGTAGGCGTGGAGCAGTATTTCGGCGACTTCAGTTTCACCACCCTGCTGCTCGACGGGCGGCGGTACTTCCGCCTCAGGCCGATCACATTTGCCGTGCGCGCGCTCGGTTACGGGCGATTTGGCGGCAACTCCGACCAGGTGTTCCCGTTTTTTCTGAGCAATTCGTGGTTTGTGCGCGGGTATTCATCCAACGACCTGTACACCGCCGATCCAGAGTTGTTCAACCGCATGGTGGGCAGCAAAATTGCCGTGGGCAATGCCGAAATCCGGTTTCCGTTGTTCGGCCCCAAACCACTGGGTCTGGTGAATTTCCTGCTGCCGACCGACCTGAACATATTTTTCGACGCCGGTGTGGCCTTTTACGAAACCTCCGATCTGGAAAACCCCTCACCCATCACGTCGGTGGTACACAAGCCGGTTTTCAGCGTGGGGGTTTCGTTCCGGGTCAACATGTTCGGCGCGCTGGTACTGGAGCCGTTCTATGCCCTGCCTTTGTCGGCCAAAGAAGAGGCACGGCAGTGGCGTTGGGGGCTGAATATTATTCCGGGCTGGTAGGCTTAGCCGCCCACAAAATACATCTCCACTGCCCCCTTCCCTTTGGCTTCCACCTTGCCGCGGAAAGTGCAGGAAAATTCTGTGTTGACCAATTCGTAGGTGGAACCTGAGATGTTGATACGACCGGCTTCGCTGGCCTGTTCCATGCGGGCGGCGATGTTGACGGTGTCGCCCCAGATGTCGTAGGCGTATTTTTTGATGCCCACGATGCCCGCCACTACGGTGCCGGTGTGGATACCGGTGCGTGCTTCGAAAGCCGGTTTGCCGGCGGAGGTTTGCCGGGCATTGAAGTTTTCCAAAAAGGCTACCATGTCCTTTGCCGCGCGCACAACCTGCACGGCGTAATGTCGGCTCCGGTCGGCAGGAGTTTGCAGGAGGTTGTCGGGCGAAATGCCGCCTGCGCAGATGTAGCAGTCGCCCACGGTTTTGATTTTTTCCAATCCGTGGGCCGTCATGATATGGTCGTACGCCTCGAAAATTTCGTTGAGCGTAGCCACTAATTCTTCGGGCGGCAGTTGTTCTGAAATCTGGGTAAAACTCTGAAAATCGGAAAACAGCACGGTCACCTGCTCAAATACGCGGGCATTGGCATGGCCCGTGGCTTTCAGTTCTTCCGTCACCTCAGCGGGCAGGATGTTGCGCAGCAAGGCTTCCGAGCGCTCTTTGTCCTGCACAATCGTGGCTTTTTCCCGGGTCAGTTGGCGGATGCGCCGCTTCCAGGCGATCAGGCTAAGCCCGCCGGCCGGGAACAGCAGCGCGATCAGCGTTCGGAACCAGCCGGCTTCCCACCAGGCGATCGAAGCGCCGATCACGAGCGAGCATTTGAGTGCGTCGCCCACGGCATCCACCTGAAACTGCACGTTGTCGGCACTTTCGAGCATGGACGTCATCACGGCCTGCGCGGCTTCGCGGTATTTCGAGTTCGGGTCCTTGCTGATACGGGCAAACAGGCCGAGGGCGCGGGTGCGGTCCACATTGGCTGCGGCGAGAGCGGCATACCAGCGGGCGTCGTCCTGCATGTCGAAGGTGTTCAGTTCCGACAAAGGCGAGAGGATGCCGAAAGCCGTTTCCGAGTGCTTCAGGTACAAGTGGGCCATGCCGAGATAAAACCGGGCCGTATGGTCGTCGGGATATGCAGCAAGGTAGGCATCGAGCGCCTGCCGGGCAGATTCGTATTTGGCGCCGCCATACAGGTCGAGCGCCACTGCGAGGCTGTCCTCCCGGTTTTTCGGTTCGCCGGCAAAGCCGAAAACTTTAATTCGGGAAAGGATGCCGCCCAATTTTTCCCGTTCCGGCTGGAACAGGTCGGATTCGACGGTGCGCGGGCCTTCGGGCTTGGTCAGCAACCAGAAAACCAGGCCCGCTCCTGCGAGCAGAACGGCGATGGGGATGGCGTGTTTTTGAACGAAGCGTTTCATGTCGTGGCCTATTTTGGTATTAATCGGAAAAGAGCGGAGAGGTTATCAGATGAAATCCTCATTCTGGGTCAGAGTCTTGCTCAATCCGTTCTTTCCAAAGGCGTGTCCGCCATTCAATCAGTTCTTTTGTGCTGATGCATTTTGAATAACCTTGGGCTGTCAATCCCTTGCGTAGTTTGACGTCGCCTGTCCATAGTCGGCCATCCATAAATTCGTTGAGTGCTACATATGCAACGTCATCAGGGTCAACATCCCGAACGAGGGCGGCACTTTTTTGCCAAAATTCAAATGGAATGGAAGACTGATTTTGCTAATCGGTTTGCATCCTTAAGGGTTGCTTTGCTCTTGCGTGTGATGTCGCGATAAAAAAGGTAATCCAGTAAATCCTGTACTTCCATGTAGGTCATCATGTCAGTAGGAATACGAATGACGGTTTCGGTACTTGTGCGTTCGATAACCATAACTTGTTTGTTTTGCACAAAAGTAGTGGTTTTTAATCCACTTCAAAAGATCGCCCCTCACACCGGATCCACATCCACCGCCACCCGCACCTGTCCCCAGCCGGGTTTGGCGGTTGCGGTGTCGGGACGGTTTTTTGAAAGAGTCACGCCGGATTGCAGTACGGTGTGTGCTGCAACCCGGCGTGATGATGGACAGTTTTTCACTCCGCAAGTTTAACGCATTTCCCGCTCTTCACCCGCTCTCCGCCAGCCACCACCTCCCACACATACAGCCCCTGCGGCAACCCCGCCGCCTCGATCTCGTTTACCCCCAGCACCAAGCGCTGCTCCAGCACCAACCGCCCCGCTGCATCGTATAGCCGCAGTGCCGGGCTGCGCAGATTTGCGCTGAGCGCCACGGCGAAGCGCTCGCGGAAGGGATTGGGCCACACCAGCACCTGCGCTTGCAGCACGGGATTGTCCTGAGCCGTCACACCAAGGTAGAGCGTTTTGCAGTGCGTGTCCGTGCCGTACTGGTTGCTCACCGTGAGGCAGACCTGATAGGCCCCTGGCTGCGCGTACTGGTGTTGCGGGTGGCGGGCGCTGCTTGCGGGCGAGCCGTCGCCGAAGTCCCAGGCCCAGGTGGCCGGTTCGTAGTACGACAGGTCGCGGAACTCCACGGCGAGCGCGTTTAGAGTGTCTTGTTCGTAGCGCCACCAGGCCTTGGGTTCGTTGTTCAGCCCCAGTGTGTCGCAGGATGAGCCGTCGAGCGGGCCGAGGCGGTAGTTGGCAAACGTGGGCAGGCTGCTGTTGTTATTGCATATTAATCGTACGCCGGGCTGCTGGAATGCGCAGGCTGTGCCAGCCTCGTCAGGCTTGTGGATGACGTGCAGGGTACGGGAACCGCTCGATGTGACAATGTAAATTTTATCATCTGGCGCCAGAAATCCTCGATGAAAGAGCGTCGGGAAGGGGTCGTTAAAGTCTTCATAAAGAGCGATCAGCATACCTGACTGTGCTACTGGACTGCTCCACAAATCGTATTGAAATAGTTTTTCTCCAGCTGAAATATACAGCCATCTGGAGTTTGGAGAAATCATAACACCTCTTGCGAAGGTATCCACAAAATGCATTTGCTCGTGTATGCTGAGCATGCCGGAACAGCGGTCAAAATCGTAGATGTCCACATAATAACCCTCCCATCCACCAATGGCATTTTGGATTACATATCTTGAGCCGTCAGGAGAGAAGAATGCTTGTCCGATACCGGCTTCCCTACGCTTTCCAACGGTTTGTATGCCCATGTTATGAATACCGTAGGGGTCAATCAGTACGGTGTAGAAGCGGTTGCTGCGCAGTTCCGGCACCATCAACCACCAGTCCCGTCCATTGGCGTGCCGGGTCATGACGAGTTTGCCGTATTCCACCGTGTCGGCCACGATGGTTGCCTTGCGCTGCATCACCCGCCCGAGGCCGTTGTTCAGGGTCATGTCCACCACCGAGTAAAAACATCCCGTGCCGCCGCCAACGACCCAGCCGTCCGGGAAGGTGAACCAGTCTTCATCAAGGTGAAACAAAATGTATAGATTGGGTTTTCCCGGCCAAGGAATGATTATTCCGCCCTGTGGCAGGTCGTAGCCCGTTTCTTTGTACTTGTTGAGCAAGCCTCCGTTTTGCATCACCTGATGCTCCTTGTTGAAAACATCTATTCCATTGAAGTAAAAGAGCAGGTTGCCGTTGCTGTCGCTGATGGCGGCATCCGTGTCATTGAAAAAGGCGCTGGCGAACTGATTGTCGGTAATCTCCAATGACCCGTTGGTGAAAGTCAGGATGTTAATGCCAAACCTGTCGTCGTTAGGAGATAAGTCCCCACCAGCATAACCAAACAGCATGGTGTTTTCATGGCCCTGGGCAAAAAGCGAATTGCAGCACAGAATAAGAATTAGTGCGAGAAAAAGTATTTTCATGTTCGGGATGAAAGGAAAGCGGGCAGACCATGCAATGATCTGCCCGCTTAGGGTTAAGGGACAACGATAAACTTCACGACTCGAGCAGGGGCATCACCCGCCAATACACGGCAGACGTATAGCCCGGGGGCAAAAGTGTAGGCAAGGACTTCGCCATTACGAACACGGACGTCTTTCAGTATTTTTCCGTTCAGATCGGCGATTTGCAGGTGCATCAAAGCATCTGCGGCTACTCCGGTGGCCTGTATCGCAAACCGGTCCTTGGCCGGGTTGGGTACCACTTTCACGCTGAAGTCTGAAGTCTTCCTGTTTTTTACCTGACTCCGTTCTTCGCCGCCACCGGTGCAAATGAGGGTATCGTCCAGATCAAGAGGCTGGAGCAAGGCGCCGTACAGGG
>JAEUUV010000268.1 GCA_016787285.1 Saprospiraceae bacterium
AGAAATGCGCGCCCGCGACCTGTTCTACGCCCTCTGGATTTCCGACCTGTTCATGGAGCGCGTGAAAGACGACGCCGACTGGTCGCTGTTCTGCCCCAACGAAGCGCCCGGCCTGTACGACGTGTACGGCGGCGAGTTCGAGGCGCTGTACCACAAGTACGAAAAAGAAGGCCGCCAACGCAAGACCGTCAAGGCCCGCGACCTGTGGCAGGCCGTGCTCGAAAGCCAGATTGAGACGGGCACGCCGTACCTCCTGTACAAAGACGCCGCCAACAAAAAGAGCAACCAGAAGAATCTCGGCACCATCCGCTCGTCGAACCTCTGCACGGAGATCATTGAGTACACCGCTCCCGACGAGGTGGCCGTGTGCAACCTGGCGTCCATCGCGCTGCCCAAGTACATTACCGACGGCGTATTCGACTTCCAGCGGCTGTACGACATCACCCGCGTGGTGACCCGCAACCTGAACAAGGTCATTGACATCAACTACTACCCCATTCCCGAGGCCGAGCGCTCCAACATGCGCCACCGACCCATCGGACTGGGCGTCCAGGGCCTCGCCGACGCATTTATCCTCATGCGCATGCCGTTCGATTCGCCGGAGGCCAAGCAACTGAACAAGGACATTTTCGAGACCATCTACTTTGCGGCCATGACCGAAAGTTGCGCCCTGGCGGAAAAACACGGCGCTTACCAGACTTTCGCCGGCTCGCCGCTCAGCAAGGGCGAATTCCAGTTCGACATGTGGGGCGTGCAGCCTTCCAAACGCTGGGACTGGGAAAGCCTGCGCCAACGCGTGATGAAAACCGGCGTGCGCAACTCCCTGCTCGTAGCGCCCATGCCCACGGCCAGCACCAGCCAAATCCTCGGAAACAACGAGTGTTTCGAGCCGTACACCTCCAACCTGTACACCCGCCGCACGCTCGCCGGCGAGCACATCGTGGTGAACAAATACCTCATGCGCGACCTCGTGCGCCTCGGCATGTGGGACGAAGAAATGCGCGAAGCCATCATGGCCGCCAACGGCTCCATCCAGGGCATCGAGGACATTCCCGAGGAGGTGCGCAACATGTACAAAACCGCCTACGAACTCAGCCAGAAGGTGATCCTCGACATGGCTGCCGACCGCGGCGCATTTATCTGCCAGAGCCAGTCGCTCAATGTGTTCATGGAAGCGCCCACGTTTGCCAAACTGTCGTCCATGCACTTCTACGCCTGGCAAAAAGGCCTGAAAACGGGCATGTACTACCTGCGCAGCAAGGCCGCCACCGACCCGATCAAGTTCACGCTCAGCGGCAAACACCAGCAGAAATTTGTGGCCAACAAAGTCACCAACGAAGCGGTGGTGAAAGTGGAAAAGGAAGCACCGCAAATGTCGGCTCTCGACCCCGAGCAGTATCAGGGCAAAATTTGCAGCCTCGACGATCCTACCTGCGAAGCGTGCTCGGCTTGACAGTTTTGAGTGTTGAGTTTTGGGTTTTGAGTTGTCGTAACTCAAAACTCAAAACTCGAAACTCAAAACTCAAAACTCTTTAATCCTTGCCCGGGTTGATCAGGCAGACCGGCCCTGCGGCAAATAGTAGTCGGAAGAACGGCGCCGGAATGGCGGGAACGACACCAAAGCGGTACTATCCTTTGTACCCTTCATGCTTTTCCCACACTTTTCCACCCGTCTGAACCGCGTTACGGTTGCCGGGAAATTTGACGAAG
>JAEUUV010000057.1 GCA_016787285.1 Saprospiraceae bacterium
AGTTACGGCGCGGATCGTACAAGCCGTGTTTGTTTTTTATCGCCTACTTTTGCCGCAAAAAAAAGCCTTGACCGTCCGCATTATCAACCGATCCGACAATCCCTTACCCCGATACGAAACCTCCGGCAGTGCCGGCATGGATCTCCGCGCTCATATTCCCGAGCCAATCATACTTGGCCCGCTGGAACGCACGCTGGTACCAACCGGCCTGCACATCGAACTGCCGCACGGGTACGAAGCGCAAATCCGCGCCCGAAGCGGCCTGGCCATCAAACGCGGCCTGACCATGCTCAACTCCCCCGGCACCATTGACAGCGACTCCCGCGGCGAAATCAAGTGCATCGTCGTCAACCTCTCCAACGAAGCCCAAACCATCGAACCCGGCGAACGTATCGCCCAGATGATCATCGCCCGATACGAACAAATCGCCTGGAACGAAGTAGAAATGCTCGAAGAAACCGACCGCAGCAGCGGCGGATTTGGAAGCACCGGAGTGAAATGATGAATGATAAATGATTAATGATGAATATAATAATCCCTATGGCAGGCAAGGGAACACGTCTGCGACCGCACACCCTCACCGTACCGAAGCCGCTCATTCCGGTGGCCGGCAAGCCCATCATCCAGCGCCTGGTGGAAGACCTCGCGGCTTCCGTCGGCGGGCCGATTGCCGAAATCGCGTTTATCGTTGGTGATTTCGGCGCAGAGATCGAACGCGAACTGATTTCCATTGCCGAAGGCTTGGGCGCGAAAGGGAAAATTTACCACCAGGAAAAAGCCCTCGGCGTGGGCCACGCGATTTACTGCGCCGGAGCGAGTATGATCGGGCCGTGCATGATCGCCTTCGCCGACACGCTTTTCAAGGCCGACTTTTCGTTCGACACCAATTCCGACGGTGTCATCTGGGTGCAGAAAGTGAAAGACCCCTCGTCGTTCGGCGTGGTGCGCCTCGACAACGAGGGCTACATCACTGAACTGGTCGAAAAGCCCGCCGTGTTCGTGTCGGACATGGCCATCGTAGGCATCTACTATTTCCGCGAAGGCGAAAAACTGCGCGCCGCCCTGCACCATATCATCACCAACGAAATCAAGGAAAAAAACGAATACCAACTGACCACGGCTCTCGAACACCTGAAAAACAACGGTTTGCGGTTCCGGACGGGCGAAATCGAGGAATGGCTCGACTGCGGAAACAAAGACGCGATTCTGTTTTCCAACGAGCGTATGCTGGAATTTCACCGCGATTCGGGACTTGTTTCATCCAAAGCCACCATCGAAAACAGCGTCATTATCCCGCCGTGTTTTATCGGCGACAATGCCGTGGTGCGAAACGCCGTAGTGGGGCCTTACGTCAGCGTCGGGCACAACTCGACGGTGGAAAATACTGTTATCACGAACAGCATTATCCAGAACAAATCGCAGATCAAAAATGCCGTGCTCGAAAACTCAATGGTGGGCAACGTCAGCAAGTTTATCGGCTCCAAGGACGAACTGAACCTCGGCGACTTCTCGCATTTTTCAAAAAGGTAACTATGACAAATAAACTCAAAGCACTACTTGCCCTGTTTTACCTGTTCACGTCGCCGATTTTGGCCCAGAATACCCTCGACGGCCAGGCCAAAATCGTACCGGAGGAAGAGGTGAACCGCCAAAGCATGTTCATTGATGCCGAACGCGAACGCGTGCTGGGGCACTACGAAAAGGCGGTTGATTACTACAAGAAGTTTTTGAACGAGAACAGCGACAACGCCGCCGCCTGGTACGGGCTGGCCCGCAGCTTCGAAGCGCTCAAGGACAACATCAGCGCTATGGACGCCGCCGCCAAAGCCGCCGCCAAAGACCCTGAAAATCAGTGGTTCCGAATTTTTCAAGCCGACCTGTTTGAAAAAGTCGGCCAAGCCAAGGACGCCGCCGGTATCTACCTCGAACTGACCAAAAAATTTCCGCAGGACGGCGCCTTTCTCGAGCGCCTCGCCTACCTGTCCGTACTCGCCGGCGATCCCAAAGGCGGGCTAAAAGCGCTGGATCAGTTGGAAAAACTGTCCGGCGTGAGCGAACGCACCGCCGACCAGAAACACATCATCTACCTCGGCCTCGGCGATTACAAAAAAGCCGCCGCCGAACTTGAAAAATTAGCCAATACCTACCCCAAACACCTCGAATACCGCCACCGCGTGGCGCAGTTGTACGAATCCGTGGGCGACAATGCAGCAGCCCGCAAGGTGTATGAGGACATCCTGCGCCGCAACCCCGACGACGAGATAGCCAAAATTGCCGTGCTGGAAAAATCCGGCTCCGACCTGGCGGTGCTGACTACGCTCAAACCGTATTTCAAAGACCCGAAACTCTCCCTCGACGGAAAAGTCAAGGAGATGATGCCCTGGCTGGAAAAACTGCGCAAAGGCGGCATGGCGCCCGAGGCTGTGCAGGCCCTGCTCGACCTTGGTGTGCTGGTGGAAATTGCCCACCCCAACGACGCCAAAGCCTGGAGCCTTTCGGGCGATCTGCACTACCTCTCCAACCGCCTTCCGGAAGCCCTGGCCCGCTACCGCACCTGCATCAAACTCAGCCCGACTGTTTTTTCCGTTTGGGAAAACGCCCTCTCCATTCTGGCCGAGCAGCGCAACTACGACGACATGCTCGTCATGGCTGAAAAGGCGATGGACGATTTCCCCAACCAGGCCGCTGCCTACTACTACTACGGCCTGGCGGCCATCGAAAAAGGGAAACCCGACGACGCGCTCGTTCAACTGGAGCAGGCGACGATTATGACCGGAAAAAACACCTTGCTGTACCTGAGCATCGTGGATCAGATCGGTCTGGCGCATCTGCGCAAGAAAGACCCTGCTGCTGCCAGGGCGCGCTATGAGCATGCACTCACCCGCGGCGGCGACAAGCACCCCGGTATTCTCGAACACCTCGGCGATGCGCTGTACCAGATGGGCGAGCGGGACAATGCCACGGAATATTGGCAAAAAGCCGCCAAAATTGCCTCGACGCCGGCACTCGAACAAAAAATTTCCTCCGGAAAACTCTGACCCCGCAACCCCGCCAACCTGCCTGACATGACCAGAACCATCGTCATCAAAACCCTCCAGGGCCTCGAACAGGTGCTGGCTACTGAATTGGCAGCCCTTGGCGCCACAGACATCGCTCCGCTCAAACGCGCGGTGTCCTGCACCGGCGACCAGCGGCTGCTGTACCGCGCCAACTACGAATTACGCACAGCCATGCGCGTATTGGTGCCTATCCGTACCTTCCGGGCAACCAATGAAAAGGCCTACTATCAGGCGGTGCGTGAGACGGACTGGAGCAAATATCTGGACGTGTCCGACACGCTGGCGGTGGAGGCGATGGTGGCAGGGGACTATTTCAAACATTCTCAATACGCGGCGCTGCTGACCAAAGACGCCATCGTGGATCAGTTCCGCGACAAGTTCGACCGCCGCCCGAGCGTGAATCTGGACGCGCCTACGCTGCGCATTCACACCCGGATCAACGGCTCCGAATGCACCCTCCTGCTTGATTCCAGCGGCGACAGCCTGCACAAACGCGGCTACCGGCGCGACATAGCCGAGGCGCCCCTGAGCGAGGTGCTTGCCGCCGGCATGATCCTGCTCACCGGCTGGGCCGGCGACAGTCCGTTCGTGGACCCCATGTGCGGAAGCGGCACTTTGCCTATCGAGGCCGCCATGATCGCCATGAACATGCCGCCCCAGCACAAGCGCGAGTCGTTCGGCTTTTTCAAATGGAAAGGCTTCAACCGGAAACTGTGGGAAGAGGTGAAGTCCGAAGCCGACGCTCGCATCCGGCAGCCGGCATTTCCCATATTCGCTTCCGACAAGGAAGTGCGCGCCCGCAATTCCACCGCCATCAACCTGCTTTCCGCCGGCCTTGAAAATGTGGTGCAGGTGGAAAAAATCCCCTTCGAAAAACTCGTGCCGCCGGAAACGCCCGGCATCCTCGTCACCAACCCGCCTTACGACGAGCGTATCAAGGTGGAGGAAATCGAGGCGTTTTACAAAAGCATCGGCGACCGCCTGAAGCAGCAGTGGACCGGCTGGACAGCCTGGCTAATTTCTTCCAACATGGATGCCTGGAAAACTTTCGGGCTGCGGCCTTCCCGGAAAATCACGCTGTACAACGGGCCACTGGAGTGCTATTTTCAGAAGTTTGAATTGTATGAGGGGAAAAAAGGCGCCAAAAGCATAGATGCTTCTGGGGTAGGGGAGTTTGAGGATTGAGGGGAGGCCTTCAGTCAAGGCTAACACCCCGCTTAACGCCTTGGCCAATCTGCCCGAAGTATGGATAAAAAATGATCTCTGGATCGCTGCAACCATGTCGGAGTCGTCGCGGAAATCTCCGCGAGCATAAGAGTCCGATCCGTGCAAATCCGTGTCTAATCCATCTCAATCTGGGCAGCATACACGGATCAGACACACAAAACTAATCCTTCAAACTGTTTTTAAACTCCTGAATGGCAGTCCTGAAGTCGGCTAAGCCCGGCTCGTTGGGAAACTGCGCGAGCACGGCTTCCGCTTCGGCGATGGATTTCCGGGCGGCCTCTTTGTAAGCCACGTCTCCGGTGTTGATAGCCACAAATGCCTGTGCATAGGCGAGGCCAAACCAGATTTGGAGCGCACCTTTTGCGGTGCGGATATTAGGAGCGGCGGCGAGCACATACCGATGCACGTCGGCTGCTTCTGAGTAGCTCGTTATGGCTTTTTGTGGTTGCTCCAGACGCATCCAGGCATCACCAATATTTTGATGTGCAATACTCAAATCGGCATTCATCTGGTATTGCTGGCATTGGTTACAACCGCGATAAACAGCCACGGTTTTTTCAAACTGTTCAATGGCCTTTTGGAAGTCTTTGG
>JAEUUV010000070.1 GCA_016787285.1 Saprospiraceae bacterium
AAGTTTCGCCTGCGGTAACGGCGTTCCGCAAACTAGTCCCAAAGTGGTTATACGCGGCACAATGTGTATGGAACCTCAACTGTGCGGCATAAAGGCCTTCTAATCCAATGGATTAGGCAGCCATGGCATACTGATAGTTGCCATCTACTTGTTGAACGTTGTTTTTTACGGAGCAACCGCTCATGCTCCGGCATGCTTACGAGGCGACTACACCTTCCCGTCAATACCAGGTACAGGCCCGTTTTTGGGTTGATTGGATAATTGGATAATTGGTTGATTGGTTGACTGGTTGATTGGTTCATTGGTGTGTAACCAGTCAACTAATCAACCAGTCAACCAAGCGCAAAGGTAAACGCAATCGGTCGTTGGGAGGTTCGGCGCGCGGCGTGTTTTTTTCCCGAGAGCCTATCCATAAAATTGTGCTAACGATTTCGTGGGTAGACTCCTGGGAAAAACCCCTCCTTTGTTTTGACCCCACACCGGGAATGCCGGGCCAATCGCCTACCTTTGCGGCCTCAAGTCGGGCTTCGGACGGCGACTATGCCGGAAGTAACGCCCGGCGCAGTTTTTTCACCACAGCACCCACAGTATTCAGCGAAAAACTCTGCGTCTCCGCGGTGAAAAAATAACGCTCGGCCAATCGGCTCAATCGAATCAATCGAATCAATTACCACTATGTACAAAATCGGGATTATTCGCGAAGGGAAAGTGCCGCCGGATGCGCGCACACCGCTCACACCGGAGCAATGCACACAAATTATGGATCGCTTCCCGGTCGAACTGGTGGTGCAGCCCTCCGAGGTGCGTTCGTTTACCGATGCCGAATACCGGGCGGCAGGCATTCCCATGGCTACCGATCTGCGCGATTGCGACATCCTGATCGGCGTCAAAGAGGTGCCCGTGGATCAGTTGATTTCCGACAAAACGTACCTGTTTTTTTCACATACCGTGAAAAAACAAGCCCACAACCGCCGGCTGTTGCAAGCCATACTGGGAAAAAACATCCGCCTCGTGGACTACGAAAAACTCACCGACGAGCGCGGCGACCGCCTCATCGCGTTCGGATTTTATGCCGGACTGGTGGGTGCACACAACGCACTCTGGACCTATGGCCGCCGGACGGGTTTGTTCGAGTTGCCGCGCATGCATCAGTGCCACGACTACGCCGAGGTGAAAGCCGTGTACGCGCACATGCAACTCCCGCCCCTGCGTATCGTACTGACCGGCGGCGGACGCGTAGCCTCCGGAGCCGTCCGCAACCTGCACGACATGGGTATGCACCTGGTGTCGCCCTATGATTTCCTGAACAAAAATTTTGACCACCCGGTGTTCACCCAACTGCACGCACAGGACTACGTGCAACACCGCGGCGGGCCGCGCATTTTCGAAAAAGCGCATTTTTATGCCCACGGCGAGGAATACGTCAGCACGTTTGCACCGTACACCCACCGGGCCGATATCTTCATCAACGGTATTTTTTACGACCCCAAAGCGCCGCGCTTTTTTGAAATCGGGGACATCGCCGACCCGGCGTTCCGCATGCAGGTTATCGCCGACGTGTCGTGCGACATCATGCCGGATTCCTCCGTGCCCGTCACGATCCGTCCGAGCAAAATAGCCGATCCGGTGTACGGGGTAGACCGCCGGACAGGTGCGGAATGCGCACCGTTTGACCCAAACGGCGTGGACGTGATGGCCATTGACAACCTGCCCTCCGAACTGCCCCGCGACGCCTCGGACTTTTTTGGCAAACAACTGATTGACAATATCCTGCCGGAACTCCTGCACGACCGCGACAGCGCCATCATTGCCCGGGCAACCATTGCCGAAAACGGCGAACTGACCAAGCCGTACGCCTACCTGAGCGACTACGTGTACGAAACGGCCTGAAGTTATCGCCTATTCCTGCCACACCACGTCTCCTTCCCGGTTGATGTACTGCCATTTGCGGTTCAGCACGGTGCGGGCCAGTCCGTTGCGGAACGGGGTGGCAGCATCGAAAGTGGGCGGAATAGCAAACTTGCCGTCGGGGTCAATGTACCCCCAGCGGCCGTTGCTGCGCACCTGCGCCAGCCCGTCGGAAAACACGCCCGCATCCTCGAACTTGGGCATGATGACTAATTTCCCTTCCCTGTCAATGTAGCCGTAAGCGCCGTTGATTTCCACCAGCGCAAGCCCTTCGCCGAAGTCGCCTGCGAGGTCGAACATCGGCTCCACGGCAATTTCGCCCTGCCGGCTCACGAACCCGTACTTGCCGTCGCGGAAAGCCAGGGCCATGCCGTCGAAAAAATCGCCGTGCGCGTGTCCGGGTACAAACTCGAATTGAGGCGACACGCGCTCGCGACCTTCCCGGTCGGTCAGGCCCCAGCGCCCGTTGCGCACGATCACGGCCACGGAGCCGTCGAAAGGGCGGCACTCGTCCCAGGCCGGCTCGATAACGAACTGACCGTCGGGGCCGATAAACCCGCATTTCCCGGCCTTTCCGGCGGGCGCCAGCCCGTTCCGAAATGCCCCGCCCGACGAAAATTCAGGTCTGAGGACAAACCGTCCTTCGGGATTCAGGTAGCCGGTTTTGCCGTTGAATTGCACGGCGGCCAGGTTTTCGGAAAAATCATCGGCAGCATCGAAACGGGCGGGAATAACCTCGTTGCCGCGTTCGTCCATGTAGCCCCACATCCGCACCACCTGCACGCGCGCTAGGCCTTGCTCGAAGGGGCCGATACTGCGGTACATGCGTTTGAGCAGCAGCCGGCCAAGGCGATCCATGGGTACCCACTGGTCGTTCAAACGTACCCGGGCAAAACCGTTGTGAAAGTCACCGACTTCCAGGTACTGGGGTTCAATAACCACCCTGCCCTCGGCATCCATGAAGCCGAAGAAACCGTTTTGCCGGATTTTGAAGAGCGGTGGGTGCATCGGTGAAAAACATCAGGCCTGCGCCGGCGGCGTGTTGAAATTCATTGGCGGCAATTGCGGGTGTTCCGGCTCCTCGATTTTGCCGAACTGCATCTCGAACTTGTGCACATTGTCCTTCAGGGCGTACAACAGCCGCTTGGCGTGCTGCGGCGTCAGGATAATGCGCGCTTTGACTTTGGCCTTGGGCACATTGGGCATGAGGCGGATAAAATCCACCACAAACTCCGAATTGGAGTGCGAAATGATGGCGAGGTTGGAGTACACGCCTTCGGCGGTTTCTTCCGAAATTTCGATGTTGATCGCGGGTTGCTGGTTGATATTTTCCGGCATGGCGTAGTGTGTTAGTGGTAGTGCGGTGAAGTGGTTATGAGCAGGTTTTGCGGGGCGGCAAAGGTAAGCCAAAAAACTGCTCGAGTTTTGACAGGTTTCGGACAAGCATTTGCGAATTTTGCCGCCATGAAAACATGGCTTACCGTTCCAACCGATTCCGACTTCTCCATTCACAACCTGCCCTTCGGCGTTTTTGATGCCGGCGACGGCCAACCCCGCGCCGGTATCGCTATCGGCGACCACATCGTCAACCTCGCCGCCGCCGCCGAAGCAGGCCTGTTCGGCAAACGGCGATTTTTCAAAAAACTGTTCGAACAGCCCGTCCTGAACGACTTCATCGCCCTCGGCAAACCCGCCACCAACCGAATACGCCGCAAGGTGCAGGACTGGCTCTGCCTGCCCGAACGGCCCGAAAACGCCGCACAAATCCTCGTGGATCGCCGCAGCGTACGCATGCTCCTGCCCATCCGCATAGGCGACTACACGGATTTTTACAGCAGCATCGAGCACGCAACCAACGTCGGCAAAATGTTCCGCCCCGACAACCCGCTGCTGCCCAACTGGCGCTGGCTGCCCGTGGGCTACCACGGCCGCTCCTCCAGCATCGTGGTGGACGGCACGCCCATCCGCCGCCCGCACGGACAAATCCTGCCCAAAGGCGAGGAAATTCCGGTGTTTTCCGCCACAAAACAATTGGATTTCGAACTGGAAATGGCCTTCGTGATCGGCAAAGACAGCCCTCTGGGGCAACCCGTACCGGTGAAAAAAGCCGAAGAATACATTTTCGGACTGGTGCTGTTCAACGACTGGAGCGCCCGCGACATCCAGCGCTGGGAGTACGTGCCGCTCGGGCCGTTTCTCGGCAAAAATTTCGGCTCCTCCATGTCGCCCTGGATCGTGCCGCTCGAAGCGCTCAAGCCCTTCCGGGTCAAAGGCCCGAAACAAAGCCCCCCTCCGCTCGACTACCTGAAAACCACCGGCGCCCGCAACCTCGACATTGAACTGGAGGTGGCCGTGCAGCCGGAAAACGGGCCGGAAACGGTCATTTGCCGCTCCAATACCCGCTACCTGTACTGGTCCATGGCCCAGCAACTGGCCCACCACACGGTGAACGGCTGCAACCTGCGGGTGGGCGACCTCCTGGCGTCGGGCACCATCAGCGGCCCCACGCCCGACAGTTTCGGCTCTCTGCTCGAACTCTCCTGGGCAGGCCAGAAGCCGATTCCGCTGGCAGACGGCAGCACCCGCACCTTCCTGCTCGACGGCGATACACTCGCGATTCGCGGATGGGCACGCAAAGACGGATTGCGCGTTGGTTTCGGCGAAGTAGGAGGGACGATCAGCGCCTGATCGGGGTAACAAAAAAATTACATGATTGCAGAATACATGATTGTTGATTTTTGAAGTGTGCTCGTTTGACCGCGTTGCTCTCGGCCAAACGAGCGCGGTATACGCTACGAATACTTCAAAAATCTGCAATCATGTATTCTGCAATCATGGAATCAAACCTTCGCGTACGCAACGAAAGGAGGGGGTAGAAATCCGTAATCACCCCAACAAATCCTCCAACTCCGCCCGCGTCAACTTCGGCGCCTCCGCAGCGGCAGCGAAAAACTCCTGTCCGAGTTGCTTTTTCCGCTCCTGCAATTGCCGGATTTTCTCCTCGATGGTGCCGCGCGCCAGAAACCGCAGGGCGGTCACCGGACGCGTCTGGCCAATGCGATGCGCGCGGGCAATAGCCTGGTCTTCCACCGCCGGGTTCCACCAGGGATCGAGCAAAAACACATAGTCGGCAGCAGTGAGGTTGAGGCCCGTGCCGCCGGCTTTGACGGTCATAAAAAACGCCTGCACCGCCGGCTCTTGTTGAAAACGCTCCACCTCGCGCGCGCGGTCGGGCACGGCGGTGTCGCCGGTTAGCCAGGCGTAGGCGTAGCCGCGTTGCTCGAATTCGCGGCGGAACAACTGCAGGTGTTTTTCAAAACTGCTGAAAAAAAGCACCTTGTGCCCGGCTCGCCGGATGGTTTCCCATTGGGCCAGCACGTCGTCGAACTTGCCGCTGTCCAGGTCGGTTTCCGGCTCCACAAGCGCCGGATGGTTGGCCAACTGCCGCAAACGCATGAGCGCCTGCAAGGCCATGACCCGCGTTTTCGGGTCGTCGAACAGGCCCAGGATTTCGTTCCGAACCGCCGATTTGGTTTTTTCGTACACCTTCTGCTGTGCAGGGTGCATTTCCGAATAAAACACCTGCTCGCTCAGCGCCGGCAGGTCGGGCGCCACCTCCTCCTTGGTGCGGCGCAGGAAAAACGGGCGTATTCGCGCAAACAGGCGTTGCTTGGCGGCCTCGTCGCCGGTCTTTTCGATGGGCAATAAAAACGTTTCCCGAAACTCCCGGAACGTGCCCAGTGTGTCGGGGTTGATGAATTCCATTTGCGTCCACAAATCCGACAACGAGTTCTCGATGGGCGTGCCCGACAGCGAAATTTTGAACTGCCCCCGCAGGGTGCGCACCACCTTCGACACCTCGGAATCGCGGTTTTTGATCTGCTGGCTCTCGTCGAGCACCATCACCCGCCACTCCAATTTGCCCAGTAAATCCAGGTCTTGCCGCGCCGTGTGGTAGGTCGTCAGCACCACATCGTGCCCGGCAATCGCCCGGATGTCTTTCAGCCGTTTGGGGCCGATGTGCGGGTACACAAACAGCGCCGGGGCAAATTGCGCCAGTTCCCGCTGCCAGTTGAATACCAGCGAGGCGGGCAAAATGACGAGCGCCTGCAAGGGGCGGAGTTCGGTTTGGTAGGCAGAAAAAAGGTCGAGTTGTGCCCCGGCCCCACCCTCCGAAAGTTGGGGGGACGCAGTTTGGACTACGACAGGGGAACGTTCATCCGACGAATTTGTCGTCGGATGCATGCGTAGCCGCGCTGTGGAGCCAGTATCCTGTTGGGCTACGCATGCATCCGACGACAAATTCGTCAGACGAGACTCTGATTTTAACAGTCCCTCCTCTTGAGAGCCGGGGGTGGGGCATTCCTTCACGTACAGCAGCGCCGCTATTGTTTGTAGAGTTTTCCCCAGACCCATGTCGTCGGCCAAGCAGGCGCCGAAGCCGTGCCGGTAGTGCCCGATGAGCCATTTCGTTCCATAAAGTTGGTAAGGGCGCAGGGAGGCTTTCAGTTCGGCGGGTTGCCGGTACTCAATCTGATCGGGATCAACCGGCTGAAACCCGTTTTCGAGCGCATCCGGTGCGTCGGACTGCAACAGCGTGAACAAGGCCTTGGGCAAGCGCAGGTGTTCGTCCTCCGTGCGCAGGGATTTGGCGAGGTCGCCATAGCGGGCAAACCACTCTTCGGGAATCAGGAAAAACGTATCGTCGGGCAGGGGGAACCAGGGATTCCCGCTGCGCAAAAACGGCACAAACGCGTGAAACGGAAACCGGTGCGGGCCGACTTCCACCTGCCCGCGCACGTCAAACCAGTCGCCCGCCGCCTCGGAGTGCACCGACACCCCGGCAGGCAACAGGGCCGGCACGCGCCCGTCTACCTGCGGGGCCTCGAGTTCAAATCCCGCTGCTTCGAGCGCGGGGCGCTGCTGCGTCAGCCAGTGCAGGAGACCGGCCAAACTGCCGCCGGCTGCGGGCAACCGGAATATCCGGTGGTCTTCTTCCAGCCCGAACGCGTGCAGTTTTTCCAGAAAAGTTTGTTCGGCGGCGTGGTCGCGGCAGATGAGGTGGACGGTGATTTCGCGGCTGTCATCGTCGGGGATGTCGAGCGTGGTGACCCGGTCGCGGCGCTCGCCGTAGCGGAACTCGGCGCCGTCGTAGGCAAATACCGGACGAAGCAGCCAGATTTTTTCCAGCACGTGTTCGGTGGGTTCGAGGCGGACGGCCCGAAGCCGGTCGGCGGTTTGCACGGCAAAACCTTCGGCTTCGATTTGCGTACGGCCCGCATTTTTGGCAATAAACTGCCGGAAATACACGCGCACCTTGTCGGGCGGAATTTGAATGGCGTCTTTGCTGCGGAACGGGCGCAGCATGTTGCCGTTGATGCCGGGCACGCGGAAAAGCGCGTACTGCGCCACCACCCAGGCCGGGTTGGTATTGGTCAGCGGGAAAGCATCGCGTTCGCGGATGCTCCATTTTTCGGTTTCGGTGCCCAACTGGAAGCGGTATTCGATGCCGGACTCCGATTTGTGAAAAAACAGGTGCGGCAGCAGGTCGTCGGCAGCCGGGTGCAGTTGCACGTCCTTGGCAAAGGTGCGGCGTTCGGCATCGAGGGTGATCGGGAAACGGTGGCGTACGGCCTCCGACAGAAACTGATCAAGTTCGCGGTGGATGTAGTTTTCCACGGCGGCTTTGGTCTCTGCCTGCGCGAGCAACTGGGCCAACGGAGCGGGACTTTTTGCCTTGGGCGCTTTGAATTTTGCTTCCAGTGTTTTGGGCGTCAGCCGCTCAATGGCCTCAAAAAGTGCGGCGAGCACGGGAGTAAGTTCGATCCCGTAAGCGCCGATGGTAGCCGGCGAGGCTTTTTGCAGCAGATGGGTGAGCTGCCCGCCGGTGTCTACCTGCACGATATTGGCCGAGGGCAGGTACAGGTTTTCCGAAAACGGGTAGAGGTTGAAAACGACGCGCATGGGGGAGTTTCAAAGCGGGCAAAGGTAGAAAAAGCGCGGTGTGTAGCGGCGTGGATGAAAAATGTGCCGCTTGAAAAGAACCAGCTCTCCTCCGGGCTGTTCGGGAAGAAAAGGCCTTATCTTTCGCAAAAATTTCAGACCATGATGCCCGTACTCCTTGCCTCTGTTGTGTTTGTCCTGATCGCTTTTTTCCTGTTCAGCATACGCCTGCTTTTTGTCAAAGGCGGCGAGTTTCGCGGCACCTGCGCCGGCAACAGTTCGTTTTTGAAAAAAGACGGCATTGCCTGCGGCGTTTGTGGCCGCAAACCGGGAGAGGCTTGCGGGAAGGAGAGTTAGGAATGACCACAAAAACTACATGAGCCATCCCGGTACTCGGGATGGCTCATGTAGTTTAAAAATGCACCCGTTCCCTAGCGCATGAACATGTGCTCCAGGTAGTACGCCGCTATTCCCGCAAAGTACCCGATGGCGGCGTAAATGGAAATACGCTTGAAGTACCACAGGAAATCCACTTTCAGAATACCCATGGAGGCCACACCGGCTGCCGAACCGATAATCAGGATACTGCCGCCCGTACCGGCGCAGTAGGCCATGAGGTTCCAGAAGTCGTGGTCGGGCGGAAAGTCTGTCAGGCTGTACATGCCCATGGACGCAGCCACGAGGGGTACGTTGTCCACTACCGCCGAAAGCAGGCCGATCAGCGTATTGATGGCGTAAATATTCCCGAAGGCATTGTTCAAGGCTTCGGCCGTCATGCGCAGGTGACCGGAGGTTTCCAGCGCGGATACGGCGAGCAAGATTCCGAGGAAAAACAGAATGGCCGGTGTGTCAATGCGACGCAGCATAGCTGCCACCGTCAGTTTGTGGCGGTGATCGTCTTCCTTGCCGCGGTGAATAATTTCCGTGACATACCAGAGTACGCCCAGCGACAACAGGATGCCCATGTACGGTGGCATGTGGGTCACAGTTTTGAACACCGGAACAAACAACAGCGCAGCCACACCGAGGAAAAACAGCAGGTTGCGTTCAAAGGGCGTCGTATGGTCGTTGTGCTCCACCTCTACTTTAGCCAATTCTCCTTCGCCGGATTTCCGGCCCATGACGAATGTAGCCACAAGCAGGGGCGCCAGCAAGCAGATCACAGAAACCACAAATGTGTTTTTCATAATTGCCAGCGTCGTCACCTGCCCACCGATCCAGAGCATGATCGTGGTCACGTCGCCAATGGGCGACCAGGCGCCACCTGCATTGGCGGCGATGATGACAAAGCCGCCGAGAAACCACAGATCCTCCTGTTTTTTGATCAGTTTGCGCAGCAAGGCACTCATAATGATGGCTGTGGTCATGTTGTCGAGCACCGAGGAAAGGAAAAAGGCTACCCAGGAAATGATCCACAGGAGTTTGACTTTGTTGGTGGTCTTGATCCGGTCGGTGATGACCCGGAAGCCGTTGTGTACGTCCACCAGTTCCACGATGGTCATGGCGCCCAGCAGGAAAAACAGGATTTCCGAAATGCCGCTCAGGTGTTCCGACAAGGAATGGTGCAACAGGGTTCCGGAGTCCTCCAGGCCGGCTGCCGCTACCGGCATGTCCTGTATACCAAAGGTCAGGATGAGCCAGCAAACCACCCCGGTGAGGATGGCCGAAGCCGCTTTGTCAATTTTCAGGGGGTGCTCAAAGGCGATCATCGCATAACCGATGATGAACGCCACGACAATCAGTAGTGCCATAAGATGCTATTTATTAAACCGTGAACTAAAGACTACTCGAAGGTGCTGCGCACCTGCAGGTTTCCATCGGCATCGGCGTATATCCCGTAAATTTTCAGGCCCTCCCGTTGGGCTATTTCCACTGACTTTTCCAATCCCAGCACCAGAAATGCCGTGGCATACGCATCGGCGGTAGCGCAGTCGTCGGCCAGTACCGATACACTGAGCAGGGTGTGGGTAATCGGGTACCCGGTACGCGGGTCTATGGCGTGGCTGTATTTTTTGCCGTCGCGCTCCACGAACTTGCGGTAACTGCCCGAGGTGGCCAGGGATTTGCCGCTCACAGGCACCACGGTCTGCAAGGGTCGCCCTTCTCCCCCACCCTCACCTATCGGTTTATCAATGCCGATGCGCCAGGGTTCGCCGCGTTCGTTCTGCCCGGCAGTGCGCACCTCGCCACCGATTTCCACCATGTAGTGCCGGACTCCGTGTTGTTCCAAAAACAAGGCGATCACATCTACCGTGTACCCTTGGGCGATGGCGTTCATGTCCACCTGCATGCGCGGGTCGGCTTTATGCAGTACACCGTTTTCGAGGCGTACCTTTTGAAAACCGATAAGTTGCCGCAGGCTGTCCACCTGAGCGGAATCGGGCGGGGGCAGGCCCTTTTTGTAACTGAATCCCCAGGCCCGCACCAGCGGCCCCACCGTGATGTCGAACACGCCTTCGGTAGCCGCCGACACCTCCTGCGCCCGCCGAAACACGGCGGCAAAGTGCGCATCCACTACCACCTCCGGCTCGTTGCGGTTCACACGGCTGATGACCGAGGTGCTGTCCCACAGCGACATGCTGGCGTCAATCAACCGGAACAGGCTGTCCACCGGAGCGGAAAAGTCGCGTCCGGCATCGTCCCGGTAGGTGATGTGAAACGTGGTTCCCTGCGCCTGGCCTTCGAGTTGCGTATACTTTGGCGCAGCAGGTTGGCAGGAAAGGAAAAACAGAAGTAGAAAAAACAGCAACGGCATCGCATCGGGCCTTCCCGTTTTTCCTGTAAGGTCGGAACGACAGGGGGCGCCTGTTCCGGCGCGGCCATGGCCGCGCCGGAACAGGCG
>JAEUUV010000089.1 GCA_016787285.1 Saprospiraceae bacterium
GCCGCCCGTGCCAGCGCGCCGCCGCCGGCAGCGGGCGGGGGAGCCGCAATATTTTTTTGTTCAAAAATTTGCCCGGAATCACCGGAGGGCGTTCCTTGCTGTTGGGCGGTTTTTACCCCCGGTTCTGTCGGCTTTGCCGACCGGAAAAAAACGTCTTCCGCTTCAGCGGAAAGCCGCTCCTCTTCCTTCTTCTTTTTTTCAACGGTTTTAATTATTGGGGGAATTGTGGAAATTTTTTCCTGTTGTCCCGCCGCATTTGGCTCCGAATCGGTCGCATTTTCGCCCGTGGCATCTGCCCATTCCGGGCCAAAAATCCAAGTCAAATTGACCAAGCCGATCACGTTGCCACGGCCTTTGGGATCGGGCTCTCCGGCACGGTTGAGGCGCGTCCAGGACAGGAAGAACGGGAAACCTTTCAGCGTGTCGCCGCTTTGCGTGACCCATGCAGCCGTCGTTTTGCGGCGCCAGTTTTGTACCGTGCGACGAATGTTATCGGAAATCACCGGCATCCCGGATTTGGTACGCTCGATGGCGGCTCCCACTTCGTGCAGTTGCGCCCGGCGGCCTTCCGAAAGTCGGAGCAGCATCCCGTGGGCCACGTTGTTGGTCTGCAAGGGCCAGTGGCCGCGCTGGCCGGCGCGCCACAGCTCGTATTCCGCCGGATTAGACACGGCCAGTTCAGCCAATTGCTTCCAGACGATGTTCTGACAGTGCCGCAGGAATTCGTACACCTTACTGCCCACCAGGTTGTTGCCCGGGTGCGCATCCTCGTAGTCCAGGAGGGCGTCTTTGAGTTCTTCCCGGCGCAGGTTAATGTCGAGATTCAGGATACGTTGCAGGTTGTGGTGTTCCTGCTCCCAAGCATTCGGAGTGGGGCGGGGATTCGACTTGGATGCCGTCATATCGAAAGGAGAAAAGTGGCGGCTCCTGCACGAATGCGGGAACCACCGGTATGAGCGTTTTGCTGTTGGTTGTGTGTATGCCCCGCATGTGCAACTGCCGGGGCAAAAAAATTAATCCCAATCGCCGTTGGTGATGTGACAGCCCGCTACCTGTACGACGTGGTGCACCTCCCAATAGGTCAGGCGGTGCCTTTCGACAAATTTCGTAGCTTCGAGCACCGCTTCTTCTTCCGTGGTCTGGTCTAAGCGGATGTCAATATGCTCGTCCTGTTCTTTGCTATCGCGAAACGGACTTTCGGCGACCAGGTAGCCGATTTCCCGGGCGTCCTTTTTGAGAATTGTCAGGTAATACATAGTTGTCGGGTATGGATGAGACCAAGGTGTTGGTGAGATAATCCGGGTGGAGCCGGTTGGCGCGGCGCTCGGCCATGAGCCATTCTTTGTACGCGCTGAGTTCCTGTACGTCGTATTGCGTGCCGCCTTTGCCTTGAAACTTGATGGGGTTGAGGTGGCCGTTTTTCACACCTTTTCGAAGCAGAATATCCGGCCAGCCCATCTTCTCGATGGCCTCGGAATGGCTTACCCAATGCGGCGCGGCCAAAGAAGCCTGGGTGATGCTTCCCTGCACTTTTTCAAATGCTTTGAACATGGCAGCCGCAAACTGGTCTTCAATGTGTTGTATTTCTTGCTGGCTCAGCGTGATCATCAGAGTGAAATTTTAACATGAATGCCTGAAAGAGAGACGTGATTCGATCTACTTCACAATTCTTTTCGATTAGTTTTTTCCGTAGTGCGATAATTTCTTCATCCTTTTTTTGGAATATTTGTGCTATTCCCTGCAAGAAAAACCTGGATAACACCCGCTTCTCCTCACAGATCCGAACGATCAGTGCGAAGGAGTGCTTCTCCCCCTTGAAGGCCTGGCTGAATCGGGGTTGCGATTTTTTGTCGAGACCCAATGCCATACACATTTCGCTTTGCGAGTCGTAGATGGCGTTGAGGTAGTGCGCAAGAATTTCGTGTTCGGACATACGCTGATTTTAATTGCAAAAACCAAGTGATAAACTTTCGATTAAGATATGATGCTGCAAATGTAAGCGGCATTTTGGGTTTGTCAAGCTTTAAATGATTTTTTTCGATGAAAGCACACGAAAAACTTAAGCAGTGGCGTGAAACCGACATGGGCCTCAGCACCCGCGACCTGGCCCAGGTGTTGCACGAGAAAATGAAGCCGGATTTTCCGAACGGCTTCCAGAGAGGGGAGGAGATATTCCAGTCAGATATTGTGCTGGCGGAAAAGGGTACTTCCCGGAAACGTTTTGAAAAAGTTACGGCGGTACTATACCAATATATGGATATTGAGAAGGGCTACTTCGGCACCTTCGTAAAAGTGAAGCCGGAGGAAATCCTATCCGCTGCTGTGGAGGGAAAAGAAGAATTCCGCAACAAGATCATCGAGTTGCAGACCAAACTTATTGACGCGTACGAGACGATTAGTGCGCTGAATCAAGAGAAGGTGGGGCTGTTGAAGCAGGTATTTGAGTTGCAGGGGGAGGTGGAGGCGTTGAGGCGGAAAGGGTAGGGGAGAGGGCTACCTGGATGCCTAAAATGGTGCGCAGGGAGACAGCATAACCAAACCTCAATTTACCGAATTCTGTACCAATACCCTTTAAAAAGTGATTTAAAGGATTGATTTTCAATATATTATTAACTATGGCATTCTTAAGTTAGGGTTAAGTTTGTTTGGGCGAATGTCGTGTCCGGAACATTCTCCACATCGAATTGCCGGGAATTGGGGCGGAGAATTGGAGAGATTCTACATTTACAGCAACAAATTTGAACCTGTTTCCCATGCATGTAGTCATCCTCGGCAACGGTATTAGCGGCATTACAGCTGCCAGAATGCTCCGCAAACAAAGTGATTGCGCGATTACCGTGGTGTCGGACGAGTCCGACGTGTTTTTCAGCCGTACCGCGCTGATGTACGTGTTCATGGGGCATTTACGCCTTCAGGATACACAGCCCTTTGAGTCGTGGTTTTGGGATAAAAATCACATCCAACGCATGCGCGCCCGTATCGAACGCATTGACTTCGGCGCCAAAACTTTGTACGCCGTGGACGGCCGCCATATCGAATATGACAAACTTGTGCTCGCTACCGGTTCCACTCCGAATAAATTTGGTTGGCCGGGGCAAGACCTCGATGGTGTACATGGCCTGTACCACTTGCAGGATCTGGAAGCAATGGAACGCCATGCGGCCTGCATGCAGAAAACAAAGCAACGCGCCGTGATCGTCGGCGGCGGCCTGATCGGGGTGGAAATGGCCGAAATGTTTCACTCGCGGCAGATTCCGGTGACGTTTCTGGTTCGGGAAAGGGAGTTTTGCGACAATATTTTTCCTGCACCGGAAGCCGTGATGGTCAGCCGTCATTTGCGTGAGCATGGCATTGATCTCCGTTTGCAAACAGAACTCCGGAAAATTTTGGACGACGGACATGGGAAATGCCGGGCAGTGGTAACCAGCGTCGGTGAAACGATCGAATGCGGTTTCGTCGGCTTGACAACGGGGGTAAGTCCGAATATCGGTTTTTTGAAAAACACGACTCTTGAAACCAATCGGGGAATTTTAGTGAACGAATATCTGGAAACCAACCTGCCGGATGTGTATGCCTTGGGCGATTGCGCCGAATTCCGCCGCCCGGCTCCGGGCCGCCGGGCCATTGAGGCCGTTTGGTATACCGGCCGTATGATGGGCGAAGCGCTTGCCCGGACGCTTGCCGGCGAACGAACGGCCTACAACCCGGGTATCTGGTTCAATTCGGCCAAGTTTTTTGATATCGAGTATCAGGTGTACGGCGACATTCGGGCGGAATTGCCGGACGGTCAGGCTACACTTTTCTGGCAGCATTCCGACGGAAAAAAAAGCATCCGGGTGAACTATACACAAGGCTCCGGGCAAGTTTTTGGGTTCAACCTCATGGGCATCCGATACCGCCACGAGGTGTGCGAGCGTTGGCTGCAAAAAGGCGAACATATAGAAACCGTGCTCCAAAACCTTGGGTTGGCCAACTTTGATCCGGAATTTTACCCGCAGCATGAGCAGGATTTGATCCGGCAATACAATCAGCAAACCGGGAAAAATCTTCAACTTCGGCAGCGCCGTAGCCTGAATGGCGTATTGAAATTTTTTGCAGAGAATCAATCGAATCAATCGAATCAATCGAACCAATCGAATCAATCGAATCAATCGAATCAATCGAATCAATCGAATCAATCGAATCAATCGAATGCCTGATCCTTCTTTTTCCCTCGCCCACGACGACGCGCACCGTCTGAAAATCACCGCACGAATTGGTTTGACGGCCGTCGTACTGGGGTTTGGTCTCTTGCTGTTTGGCTGGCTTCAAATGCGGGAAACATATCCACTTTGGGTCGCCGGCTTATCGCTGGTCGCTATCGCAGGTGGTACCTGGCTCTTCGCACACGGTAAATACTCGGGTGTGCCCGAGGGGATTAAAAACAACGGCCTTTGGCGGCAAGCGCTGACCAATCGCGGCGTGTGGGGCTGGCTGCTGGTGGTAGTGCTCACCGGATTTTACGTGCTGCTGTACTGGTGGCCACAGTACCTGGGCCTGGGGCAAAACGGTGCGGCCAACACCGGATTGGTTGCTCTTTTCGATCCGCTGAGTCATTTGTTGAAAAAACAGCCGGCTAGCGAATGGTTTGTGTACGGGGGGCTGTACACCGTATTGATTCTAGCCATGGGCCTGAAGTTTATGTACAAATACCGCCACAACCGCTATCAGGTGCTGCGAACCCTGTCGGTGATTTTTTTCCAGGCGGCTTTTGCTTTCTTGCTGCCCGAACTGTTGCTGCGATTCAACCAGCCTTTTTTTGATTTCAAAAACATGTGGCCGTTGAACTACTATTTTACCGACGGCTGGTTCATCAAACAACTGACCGGCAGCGGCAACTTCGGCTTGTTTATGCTCATCTGGGGTACGCTCATGGTATTCGTTATCTCCCCGCTGCTGACGTATTTTTTCGGCAAGCGCTGGTACTGTTCCTGGGTTTGTGGATGCGGCGGGCTGGCCGAAACGGCGGGTGATCCCTTCCGGCACTTGTCCGACAAATCGCTCCGGGCCTGGCGGATCGAGCGGTGGCTGGTGCATGGTGTGCTGTTCCTCTCTGTAGCCATGACCCTTGCGGTGCTGTACGCGTTTTTTCTGAAAAGCGGCCACACCTACTGGGTTACCCGTGACTTCATGGTCATGTTCGTGACGGTGTTCTTTAGCGGCATCGGAGGTTTTTTGTTTTACCGCCGCCACCGTTTCCCGAATGCTACACCCGGCCATGTGTACCTGCTGCTGGCCGCAGGCGGGGTGTTGCTAGCGCTGCTATGGCGGGCATACCTGACCGGCAGTGCCGATATGCTGTTTGTGAGCAGTGATTCGGTGCGCAAATTTTACGGATTCTGGATCGGCGCGGCTTTTTCCGGGGTGATCGGCGTGGGGTTTTATCCCATCCTCGGCAGCCGGGTATGGTGCCGTTTTGGCTGCCCGATGGCGGCCATTCTGGGCTTGCAACAAAAATTTCTGTCGAGGTTTCGCATCACCGTCAACGGTGGGCAGTGCATTAGTTGTGGCAATTGCTCGGCCTTTTGCGAAATGGGTATAGACGTGCGCAGTTATGCCCAACGCGGGCAGGACGTAGTACGTGCCTCCTGCGTGGGTTGCGGGATTTGCGCTGCGGTATGTCCACGCGGCGTACTTCGACTGGAAAACGGCTCGGTTACTCTACCTTGATAAACTCATACGAGGCCCGCTCGGGATACAGGGCTGCTGCTTCGGCGTTTTCGCCCACGATGTAGTAGTGCTTCGCATCGGTACGTGGAATAACGGCACTGAAGATGTGGTCGCCGGCTGTAGCGTCACCGTTTTGCCCGGAGTCGTTCATGGGCACGCGTGCGAACGCATACATCTTGTCTTTCCGGTAGTAAAGCCAGGCCGTGTCTGCACTCCCGACTTCGGCTGAAACGAGCAGATTGTTTTCCTGAACAGTGTGTTTAACTTTGGCAATCGTGGGTTGTGGCTTGCTCAATGCCGGGTGCCGAAGCAGGTACTTCGAGCGGCGCTCCATCAGTTGGCGCAAACCGATTATTTTGTCCGGACCGATAACCATAGTGGAGTCCAGTGCATTTTTGAAGTGCTCGTAGGAGTATAATTTCAGCGAGTCCTTTTTCACCCAGGGATCAATTTCTTTCATCATGGCCTCGCTTTCGGTAAGCCATTGGCCGCTCGACAAGAAGTCGGTAACAATGGTTTTGATATGCGCCAGATACATTTTCCGGTAGAGCGGTGTGCGCAGCAGTTTGGAAATGAGCGGGCGTTTGGCGTTGCTGAATTCGGCCAGGGGGCTGTACTCGATCAACTCAAGATCGGTCATGGAATTGAAACTGAAATCGCGACGCCAGCCTCCAAAAGCCATGTTCAGGTCCCAGATCAGCGGGTGCGCCACGCCGGTAGAGTCAATCCAGAGGTAGTAGTTGTGCGAGAGCGAGCCGGTGTAACTGTCGAGGTTGACAATCACATTGTTCAGGGCGTGCATCCAGAGCGTCTGGTCAATATTCAGGACAGACTCGATTTTTTCCGGCTCTTTGTTGAGGATTTTGACGAGGTTTATGAGCGGTTTCCAACTGGCGGGGTCATCCACTTCGTAAAACGCGTCGTAGCATCCCGGGCTGTCATTGAGGTACATCAGGGAGGCATTTTCGCCCTTCGGGCATCCGCTTTGGCTTCGCACACGCTTCCAGTTGTCGGGGTCACATTTTACTAAGAATCCGGCGGTTGTTCCAAAATGTTTTTTGATAAACACCTCGTCAATGGATTCGGTGTTTACATACAGGCCGTAAAAGTCTTTGTTGATGAAAACTTTGGCAAAATTGCATGCCGGGGCCGGCATATACCGCCGGATGACGGAGTAGGCTAATGGGTCGCGCACAAAACTCGGATCCAGGAATGCATTCGATAATTTGAGCGTGTTTTGGCCGCCCTTGAGTTGCTGTTCGCGCAGGCGATAATTGAGTTTTACGTTGATGGGCAGTTTGCGGGAGGTATCCTTGCGGGAACGGAAGTAGGAGCTGTTGCCTTTATAGCGCACCCCCACGCTGTCGTAACGGGTGCCGTTGACGAAAGCGGTGCCCGATAGCCTGGACTCCGGGTTGACCGTTTTCAGCGAGTCCAGTTTGGTATCCCAGTCCGGGTAGGGAAGTTCAAGGCGAATTTCCTGAATGCCTTTGCCATATATATCCTGACTTCGAACCGGTGTGTATGCTGCGAGAATCAGGGTAGCGATCGGTAGCAGGGAACGAAAAAAAGCAATGCGCATAAGTAAAAGTTGAAATTGAACGTGGTTCGCATGGACCGTCGGTTTTGAACTCCGGTAATCCATACGAACCACGTAAACTTTGTTTGGGCAATAATTATTTGTTCAGATCGGACAGTTTGACTTTGTATGGGCTGTTCATGTATGCACGCGGAGTGAACGACACGGTACCTGCATTTTCGGCGAGGATGTAGTAGTCGAGCACGGCATTTTCATCGGCCGCATCAATGCTTGCCGAGAACATTTTGGAGCCGGGCTTCAAGCCGCTGGACGGTTCTTCCGACATAACCATGGATTTGTACAGTTGGTCGTCGGCAAAACGGTAGTAGATGAAAAGCCGCTTGGGGAAACGGTCTGCTTTAACCTGGATGCGAAAGGTGTTGACGCGCTGGTTTTCGTATTTGCCGCGTCCCTGCACCGTAATGTCGCTGACAGCGGAAGGCAATGCCGTCAGCTCCGGATGTTTTTGCAGGAAATTAGCGCGTTTGCCCATAAGTTCGGCAATGCCGGGAATTTTACTCTTGTTGCCGGTGGTGGCTTTCAGACTGTTTTCAAAGTCCTCCTTGCTGTACTGCTTGTTCTTGTCGTCGGTGTAAGGTACGACGATGATTCCCTGCAGATCTCTGGCGCGTTTTTCGTATTCGCCGTTGGCAAAGTAGTCGTCGTTGATCTGGCGAACGTGCGACAGATAGATTTTCCGGTAGAGCGGATCGGAGAGTAGTTGTTTGATGAGCGGCTTCAGGTTGTTGTCGGCATGGAGGAGCGGATCGAGGCGCTGGAGGTTGCGCAGGTCCAGGTCGCTGCCTTTGCCGGTATTTTTCATGCTTCCAAAACTCAGGTTCAGGTCCCAATGTACCGGCTGGAATCGGCCGTGATTGTCCTGATACAAGTAGTAATTGACGCTGCGGGCGCCGGAGTAACTGCTGAGGTTGACCATAACGTTGTTCAGTGCCAGCATCCAGAGCGTCCGATCTACGTCCAGCACGGATTCAATTTTGGCGGGTTCGCGGTTCAGGATACGTGTTAATCCCTGAAGGTCGAGCCAGCCGCGATCCGATTTCATTTCAAAATTCTGGCGGTAGCAATCCACGTCTTCTTCGTACTCCAGCGAGCCGAAAATATTTTGCTTGCATGCGGCGGGTACGCCTTCCGGTTTGTAGTCCACACCGGCTTTGAACAAGGGCCTGTCGTCGGAACCGTAGTGCGTGCGCAGGAATTGGCCTTCCACACTTTCCAGGTTGATAAACACCCCGACATATTCGTCATTCACGTACAGTTTGGTGTACGATGCCTGTGGTGCGGGCATATACTTGGAGGCAATTTCATGGAACAGTACTTCGCGGACGAGACTTGGGTCGCGCAGTGCCGAGGAGAGCTTCGCCGATGTATTCCCCTGGTGGTTTTGTTCCTTGTTGGTATAGTTAAGTTTGATCTGGAAGGGGTTGCGTTTCATACCGGTCTGGTAGGAGTTGTTTCCCCGAAAGCGTACCCCGACGCCGTCGTATTTCATACCGTCAATACTGATGGAGCCGAGCATCATGCCTTCTCCGTAGAGGCGCATGGAATCCAGTGCATCATTCCAGTTTTTGGCCGGCAGGGTGAGCCGCATTTCTCCGATGGTTTTTTTGTCAAAAAACGAGCGCACAGGTTTTGTAGTTTGAGCAAAAACGGCAAGCGGGCAAAGTAAAATCAGGGTAAAAAGCAATTTTTTCATGGTAAACTGCTGAAATGGTTAAAAATATTCAATGTTTGAAAAACGGGTGCAATGATACGATTAGTGTTTGTGTGTTTTGGTGTTTGGGGGTTTAAGTGTTTTTTGGGTTTTGGTGAAAGCTGTACTCAAGCACTCAAGCACCCTTTCACAATCAAAGTATCTCTTCAAACTCCGGATCGGTGGCGTGGGAGAACAAACGGGAGTCTGCAGCCAGTCGGCTCCGATGCATATCGGTCATACGCTCCAGCACAGACTCAATCAGCGGAGCATCCACCCAGCGCTGAACGGCTTCCAAATCACTGTAACGATCGTCTTCTCCAAGTTTGAAGGTTTGCTCGAATCCGGCGTTTTCAAATTTGACGGATATGCGTCCGTCCATTTTGAATACCGAAATCTTGAGCGATGGATGAGGTATGGTTCCGATGATGCGCATTCGGTGGTCGAATATGGGATGTTAATGTCCAAGCATTTGTGCAGGCAGCGCTTCACGTTGGCCGCCCACAGGGGCATACGACACCTTCAGACCGGAACCGCCGCCGCTGTTGAAATAATGCAGACGCAACTGGTGCCAGCCTTGTTGCATATAGGCATAGCCGGTTTTTTCCGCCATGCCGTGGTCGCCGTCGTTGTCCACCACCACGATACCATCAAGGTCAAGTTGGCTGCCGTCGTCGGATTCGAGGAAAAACTGATAACCGCGTGTTTCGGGAACATGGATATATCCTTTCCAGATCATGCCACATTTGTCTTCTTTGCAGAGCGGATCAAGGTCGAAAGTCGTAGCAGTGCCCCGTTTCATTACGGTAGCATATTGAAGCGTTTTCGTGCTGTATTGCGCGGTTTGTACCACTTCTGTCTGTAGCCCTTGTTGCGGCTGACGGTACATGGACAAACTGGGCATAAACGTAAAAATCTGAATAGCAGCCGTATCCACCCGGCTGGCCAGCAACCCTGTTTTGAATGCCCTGGCGCGCACGGTGCGGGCTTCGTTCAGCGATACAGGTTGTACATAGGCTTGTGATTTGTCGGTAGGTACACTGCCGTCCAGTGTGTACCGGATGATGGCATCGGGTGTCGGGCAAGACATGGACACGAGCGGGCGCATCGTCTGCGGATCGTACTGGACACTGATTTCCGGACGGGCGACATACGCACCGTAGTTGGCAATTTTAATGGTAAACGCGTGGGGCGATTTGAGTGCGGCCGCGTCGGAGGGCGGCAGGTAAATGGTGGTGCTGTTGCCGACCGACTCGGCGCGGAGGCGTTGTTTGGTGGTCAGCAGAGTCACTTCTGTGTTGGCCGGAATGGCCACGTCGCGCAGCACCACGCGATTATCCGCCGGATACTTGGTCAGGGTGGCGTAGAGCGTATTGGTTTGGGGGTTGAACGTGTAAAACACCTCCTTCACCGCAAATCCCGGGTCGGGGTTGATGGTTTGTTTCAGCAGCAGGTCGCCTTTGGCCGGATCGTGTTTGTAGTTCCGGTTGCCGTCGCTCCACTGGTTGGCAATGCGCCAGCGGCGCGTGCCATAAATGGCCTCGCCGTTCACTTCCAGCCACCTGCCGATCTCGAGCAGGCGCTCTTGCATGATGGGCGGGATTTTGCCGTAGGCATCCGGACCGATGTCGAGCAGGAAGTTGCCGCCGCGCGAAACTTTGTCCAGCAAATGAATAACTAAGGTGTGCGCAGAGTTGTAATCTGCAGCATCCTCGGCTCGGTTGTAGCCGTAGGAATGGCCCATACCCCGGCTTTCTTCCCAGGCGTGGTCTTCAAAATCCAGATCGGGCTGGTACTCCGGCGTGTACACACCGCCGTGCTTGAAGCGGGTGCCGCTGCCCCAGCGGTCGTTGGTCACTACGCGGTCGCGAACGGCACTGGTATTGTACAGCCAGGCCAGAAACTGGGGCGAGCGCCAGGTGTCGGGTGTTTCGTCCCAGTCGCCGTCGGCCCAAACCACCCAGGGCTGGTAGCGCGATACGAGGTCGTGCAACTGCGGCAGGGCATGGTCGTAGGCGTATCGGTTGCGGTCAAATTTCCAGAGCGGGTTGTACCATTCGTACAAGGAATAGTACAGGCCGGGTTTGACATTGGTTTTGTTCAGTGCGGCAAACAGGTCGCCGACCAAGTCGCGTTTGGGCCCGGTCGTCACGGAATTCCAGGGGAAACCCCACGCTTTGTCGGCCTGAGCGCTGGGCCAGAGACAGAATCCGTCGTGGTGTTTGGACGTAAGGACCACATAACGCGCGCCGGCTTTTTCAAAAAGTTTGGCCCACTCGTCAGGCTCGAACAGCGATGCGCGAAAGTCGCCGGCCAGATCGTAGTAGCTGCGATTGTCGTAATTCCGTTGGTGAAATTCCCGCACTTTGCCTTCGTGGGAGTTGTTTTCCATCGAATACTGGTACCATTCTGCATAGTTCCCTTTGGCCGTGTAAGCCGGAACCGAGTACACTCCCCAGTGGATAAAAATGCCGAATTTGGCATCAAGCCACCAGTCAGGTGTCGGGCGGGTGTCGAGAGAAGCCCAATTGGGCTGGTAGTTTTGCGCAAAAGCAAGGGTACAGCAGAAGGCGAGCAGTAGAGTCAGGATCGGTCGGCGCATGGATAAAAGGTTTGGTTTGATTTTGGACAAATGTAAAGCGGTATTTGAAGGCGGAAAGAAAAAATTCTGTTTTTCACCGCAGAGGGGCGGAGAAGCGGAGTATGTAACACAGTATTTGAAGACGGCGAAAAACAGCCGGAATACACGGGAGGCGTCATATTTAGCCGGCGGCCGGCATGCCGTCGGAAAGGCCTTGTTCTATGAGCCATTCTTTGTTTGCGAGCGGTTGCAACCGGCTGACTTTTTCGATCAGGGCCAAGCGCTGCCGACGCCATTTTTCAGAAGCAATGTGACCTTCGCGTTCTTTCCAGAGGTGTGCCTGTCGAAGTATTTGCAGAAAATTCAGGTTGGCGGTTTTTCCGAATACAGACAGGCTGCGGTTGCGCCGCAGAAGTTGTTTGGTGGCATCCAGCAAGGCATAGAGCGCTTCAGATTCGCCGAGCAGGTAATAACTTTTCAGTTGTATGATCTTGGCACCGAGGTGGTAAGTGAAGTCAGTAAATTCCACGTTTTGCAGGGTTTGCAAAGTAGCGGATAGGTCTTTTTTCTCGAAAAACAATGCTGCCATGTTGTAAGCGAAGGCATTGTCGCGTTCGGCAGGCGGCAGGCGGTCGCGGTACTCCAGCAGGAACTGTTCCGTCCAGTTGTAGGCGCCGCTGCGCAGGCCTGTGGTGGTGATGTTTTTGTATGTCCACTGCGATAAACGCCCCTGCCGCAGCAGAATATTCCGCTCAAGGAGAGTTTGGTACAAGTGGAGTGCTTGTTGGTAAGCGTTTGGTTGCCCGTCATTGATGCAGCGGATACAGTAGTTCAGGGCATACTGGTACAGGGCAAAAGTTTCTTCGTGGCTAAAAAGGGCGTAGTGGGTATCCAGAATCGAGGTGAGCGCCGAAAAGGATTCCTGGTCGGGATGTTCCAGCAGGACAAGTGCTGCGAGGTAAACCTGAACGGTCGGCAAGTTGCTCAAAAACGGTTCTTGCAGGCACCATTGGCGGATTTCCGGTAGCCAGCGCGGGCGCTCGTCGGACCGCAGTACGGCCAAGCCCTGACGACTGAGCATGGCAGCGCCAAGGCGCAGTTTTTCCAACACAAAAGCGATGTCGTTGGCCTCGGCTTGCCGGTAGAGATGTTCGCCGGCAACCCGGCGGGCGTTGCGGCTATCGAGCAGTTCGGCGGCTTCCCACCAGCGGAGTTCGAGAAACTGCCGGTTTGCCGTCTGATCCGGGCGCCGATCCAGCAAGGTGCGGCATCGGGCCAAAATACCTGCCGCCTGTGCGTCGAGGTTGCGGTTCAGAAGCGCGGTGGCGGCAGCGAGTTGGCCTTCGGCAGGTTGTTCGTCCTGCATCGTATAGGCAAGGAACCCAAGCAGCAGTTCGTACAAGTCGGAAACGAGGTTGTTGAACCGGTACTCGTCGTAGGGTATGCCGGCGCCGAACAGTTGTGTATACACCTGCCGTTTGTCGAGCGCATCGGCGTCAAAATTCGGGGCGTAGGCCAAAATATGATCTGCCAGTGCCCGCAAAACGGCGTGTTTATTGACAAAGTCGGAGTACACGTACTCGCGCCACCAGGTGCGTTCGCGGGTGCTGAGTGCCCGAAGCGTGAGCAAAAGTTTTGTTTTACGCATGGTTTGTCGCTTTGGCGGCAAAGGTAGGTTGGTTTAAAAATTCTATAATCGCTATTTTTTAATTTCACAGAGGCTCACAGAGTTTAAGAGGGCACGGAGTTTTTTGCCAATTTAGAGTAAAAATATTTTTTAAAATGACAAGAAAACTCTGTGTCCTCTTAAACTCTGTGAGCCTCAGTGACACAAAAAAAATCTATATCGGCCTAAAAATGTAGTTGTGTGGAAAACGCCCGAACGACCACTTTTGTGCCGTGATAATTTTTCAACCACTTTTACTTTTCCCAATTATGAAACGTCGTTACCCGTTTTTTACCCGATTTTTTTGCGCAGCGTTCTGCGCGTTGTTTTTACTCCTGTTACCCCTGAGCGGTAGAGGGCAGTCCACTTGTTTTTCATTAGGTATGCCGAAAGTTTCCGGCGCTCAAAACGATGTGGTTACACTCCCTGTGACGGTTCAGAATTTTGAGGACATCATTTCCATGCAGCTCAGTTTGCATTGGTCGGCGGAAGATCTGGAAATGGCATCGCCGGTTAGTTTTAACCCTGGAAATCCCCTGGGGCTTGCGGCTGCCAACTTCAACACGAGCGTCCCGGGTATATTAAAATTTATCTGGTTTGATCAAAATACGATTGGTGTTGATTTGCCGGATGATACCGTCCTTTTCAACCTTCATTTCAAGGTAAACTCCGCGCAGGCAGAATACATACCTGTCCGCTTTGGGCCAACTAACGGTCTTGTTTATGAAGTGTATGCCGAAACGGGCGACTTGATGAATTTGTCCCTGCGCACCGGTGGGGTGTACGCAAATATGGCAGTTACCGCCGGGCTTCCGGTGGTGGATGAAATTTGCAGTACGCCTGCCAGCAGCAACTGTCTCAACCCCAAAGGCAGCGCTTACCCCGTCGTATCGGGCGGCACGCCACCGTACTCGTTTCAATGGAGCGGGCCGGGCGGCTTTACCTCGACGGAGCAAAATATCACCGATCTGGTTTACGGGGAGTATCAATTGACCGTAACAGACCTGTCCGGCGCCACCACGCTTGCCGACGTGGCCATTTCGGTAGACGCGATTCCGTTAATCATAAGCGGTACAGCACAGAGCGCTTCCTGTTCGGGAGCAGACGGCTGTATTGACGTGCTCGCCACCACCAGCAAATGGCCGGTTTCATTCGCCTGGTCGGCTCCGGGACTCAGCGGACAGGACGTATGCAACCTGATGCCGGGCACATACACCGTTACGGCTACCGATGCCGGCAACTGTACCTCCGTGCAAACTTTTGAAGTATTGCTCGAGAACGAACTGCTCATAGATGCGCAGGCTATACAGGCAAACTGTGCCAACGGGCAACTTGGAAGCGCCGTGGTTTTACCGCTAAATGGGGTACCGCCCTACGACTACCTCTGGTCGAACAACGTAACCGGACAAGCCAATTTGGGTCTGACGGCGGGATTGTATGGCGTTACTGTGACGGATTCGCTCGGGTGCACGGGCGTCGGGAATGTAGAAATCGGTGATACAGGCGTATCTGATTGGGACCTTGTTTTGGTTATCGACTGCCCGGGAGGTAATTCAGGAAATTTACTTTTGCTGTCCGACAATCCCTTGGCGCCGGCCTACCCGTTGACGGTTGAATGGAGTAACGGCACCACCGTCATCGTGCTGGCGCCAAACGATACACTTTCCCTGCTCGAAATGATCCCCTCCGGGCTGTACAGTGTACTGGTGACGGATTCTCTCGGGTGCAGCGTGTTCCTGGAATCGGCATTGTCGTGCTTCGGTTCCTCCCAGCAGGACTCGGAAGCGCTCGTCTGGCCCGGCGATGCCGACAACAACAACGCCGTAAACCACCATGACCTGCTGTACCTCGGCCTGGCCTATGGCGCTATCGGGACACCGCGTGCCGGGGCAACGAACGACTGGGCCGGTCAGCCGGCCGACGACTGGAGCCAAAACACGACAGGTCGGGTAGTCAATTTCAAAAATATGGACGCCAACGGCGACGGACTCGTGGATGCCGGCGATACTACCGCTATTGTGGCAAACTGGGGCAGGGTAGTGGACCCATTGGCCGATAACCCCTTCGCGCCGCCGCTTGCTGTTCCGGGTGGCGGATCGGGTGCTCCCGTGCCTTCCATGACACTCGCCGCCGACACCCTTTTTGCCGGCCAAACGACCTATATCCCGGTTATCCTCGGCACTTCAGACATTCCTGCCGACAGCCTGCACGGGTTGGCGTTCAGCCTCGCATACAATCCCAAAGTGCTGACCCCCCAATATTTTGAACCGGTTTCGTCCTGGTTCGGCGACCCCGACAACGGATTGCTTTGCATGCAACGGCATTTCGAGGGCCAAAATCGGATTGACGTGGCATTGTCCCGTACCGACGGTTTGCCCACAAGTGGTTTCGGCCTCATCGGGCGGATGTTCATCATCATCGAAGACGATATTTTTTTCCGGAAAAAAGACCTCGGCGAGCCGGAGTCCGAAAACGAAGCGACGATTACTACCCGGATGTTTTTCCGGAATATCCGCCTCATGCGCACTTCCAACGCCTCTGTGGATGCGGCTCCGACGGAATCGAAGGTAACGGTGTCTCAAACTGTCGGGACTGCACAACCGGAACAATCCGGCATCGCATTCTCGGTTTGGCCCAACCCCGCTTCGCAAACCGTACATCTTGCTACCGGCTCGGAAATTCCGCTACGCGCTGTACGGATTTCGGACCTGGCAGGGCGGTTATGCTATCAGTCCACCAACCAGAACGCGGCTTCTCTGACCGTAGCGGTACAAGGTTGGACTCCGGGTGTATACCTGATTCAGGCGCAAACGGATTTTGGCCGCACAACTCAAATGTTAGTTATTGAAAATTAATCCTTTGACTCTGGTTCTCGCCACTTTTTAAAAACACAAAAACATGAAATACCTGTTAATTTTTTGCCTTGCTCTCTGGGCGTCAACAGCCCTGATAGCCCAATGCCCGAACGACCAAACGCCGCCGCTACTTGTACCTGAAACCAACCTGACGGTTGCGCTGGGCGGACCCCGGTGTGTGGCAGAGCTGCAGCCCGCGTCTTTACTTCAATCGTACAGCGACAATTGCGCTCCGACCGGTTTGATTGAACTGCGTGTACGCAGCCTCGGAGCGGGTTCCGGCTTCCCGGTGGCCCCGAACGGCGCCCAACTGACACTTACTCCCGCCGACTTACCCGGGCCGGCCCTGGCAGAAGTGTGGGCACGGGACACTTCCGGCAACACGGCCTTTACGTTTGTTTCCATTCAACTGACCAATCCTTCGGGATGCTCGTTCGCGCTGTTGCCGGACACCTTACAGGCCGGCGAAGCCCAGGAAAATGTCACCTGGACGGTAGTAACGCAAGCGGGGCAAACAAGCGATACGATTTATATTTCCGGTGACGGAAGACTGCCGCTTGCGGCTGATTTGTTTGCCGGCGCCAGTCAGGATAATGAACTTACCATTTGGCCAACTAAAGACCATGACCCGCTCAATGGTATTTCTACTTTAGATTTGGTAATAATCTACAGGCACCTACTTGAAATTAAGCCTTTCAATCATGCTATCCAATTCATCGCTGCAGATGTGGATCGCAACTACGTGATTTCCTTACATGATGCATCCGAGTTACGCAAACTCATTCTCGGCATTTACACCGTACTGCTCGACAACACCTCCTGGCGTTTTATCCCGGACGACTACGTATTTCCCCCGCCAAGTAATCCAATAGCCGGCCCGATCCCCGAGTCGGTTACGTTCGACCGTCATCGCACAGAGCCGTTACCGGACTTTATCGCCGTAAAAGTCGGCGACGTCAGCGGCAATGCCGTGACATCTTCCCTGTTCGAATTCCAGCCACGCAGTTGTGCCGCGTTCACGGTGCCCGATATGCGACTGGAGCGTGGCCAATCGGTTCGGGTTCCGGTGCGTTTGTCCGAATTCAGCACCTGGCATGGCCTGCAAGCCGCTTTTGAATTTGACTCGGAGCAGTTGCAGATCACGTCGCTGGCGCAAGGAACCTTGCCGGATTTTTCAGCCGACAACTTTTTTCAGCCGGAGCCTGGAGTTCTGACACTGAGTTGGGTAAGCCCTGTCGCATGGCATATCGGGGCCACGGATCCGCTTTTTTACCTGGAAGTCACAGCAACCGAGCCGCTTATGTTGAGCAATACTTTGCGCCTGCGCCAAACACGCCTGAAAGCAGAAGCATACCTGACCGAAGACCGCACGGTTGATCTGAGCCTTGCGTTTGATCCTTTGCCGATTCCGGGCACGGATGAGGTACTGCCGGCATATCCGAATCCGGCTGCCGGCGATTTTTTTGTGCCGGTTCGTTTGGCGAAAGACAAGCCGGTGCGGCTGGAGGTGTTTGACGCAACGGGCGGCCTGCTGTATTTTTTCGAAAGCGATTTGCCGGCGGGCGAGCATCGGATGCGGGTACCGGTGGAGCAACTGACTCAAAGCGGTATTCTGGTCTACCGCGTGGCCATAGATGGAACGCCGAAGGCAAGCGGGAGGGTAGCCGTATCCCCCAAATAGAAATCCCTCGCTGATTGCAGCGAGGGACTCTAACCCAAACAAATAAACACAAAAACTACTTGGTGCAATGTTAAGGCGACTTTTGGAGCCGAAACAAATTTCCACCCGGTTTTTTTTGTGAATTTCTGGAAATATTTTTGATCAAGGGTCTCCTTGTGAAATATTGATTAACTGAATGTGAAAATTGCCGACGATTGGTCTGAATCCAACTTGTGACAAATCTCACGGCAGTATTTTTTCTGTCGAATGAAAAGTGCGTCCTACCTTCGCTCCATGCGTTTCGTTCGATTTTTTCTGTTCCTGCTGCTCACGATTGGCCTGCTATGGCTGCTGCAAACCCCGCAACATGTCGGGTCGAATACGCTCCCGGCCCTGGGATCATTTTTCAACCCGTTCAGCGGATTTTGGCTAAATGCTGAATCCACCGCAGGGTTTCCTGCTGCCGAAATCCAGATTTCCGGTCTGAAGGGCAAGGTTGAGGTCGTGTACGACGACCTGCTCGTGCCGCACATTTTTGCCGAAAACACCGAAGATGCCTTGCGTGCGCAAGGATATGTGACGGCGAAGCACCGGCTCTGGCAAATGGATATTTCCACCCGCAAGGCGGCGGGCCGCTTGTCGGAAGTGCTGGGCGAACGCACGCTCAACATAGACCGGTTGTCCCGCCGCCGGGGCATGGTGTTTGCGGCTGAAAATGCCGTGCGCGGCTGGAGCAAATCGCCCGAAGGCATGCGGCTGCTGGAAGCATACTGTGCCGGTGTGAACGCCTACGTGGCGCAACTCAAGCCTGCCGACTATCCGCTTGAGTTCAAATTGCTCGGCTACGCCCCCGAACCCTGGTCGCCGCTAAAAACCGCCCTGCTGGTGGAGGCTATGGCCGAAACCCTTTGCGCCGGCGAAAACGACCTGGCTTCCACGAATGCGTACGCCTTGTTCGGTCGCGACACGTTCAACTACCTGTACCCGGAGTGGAATCCGAAACAACGCCCGATCATCCCCGACACCGGCCAATGGGCCGCTATTCCGCGCCCCCAAACGCCTGCGTACGAACCCGACTACTCGTCGGCGCCGCAAGAGGCTACCGGCCAGGCACCGTTGGGCGAGCGCCCGGACTACATCGTCGGTTCCAACAACTGGGCCGTAGCCGGTTCCAAAACCGCGTCCGGCGACCCCATTCTTTGCAACGACCCGCATTTGAACCTCACGCTGCCGTCCATCTGGTTTCAAGTACAAATCCACACGCCCGGGCAAAACTGCTACGGCGTATCGCTTCAGGGGTTGCCCGGCATCATCATCGGGTTCAACGAAGACATTGCCTGGGGCGTGACAAACGTGGGCCACGACGTGTCCGACTGGTACCGCATCCGGTGGGCCGACGCCGCCCGTACCCGCTACCTGCTCGACGGCGAGGAACGTGAAGCAGAATTGAAGGTAGAGGAAATCAGGATCAAAGGGCAAGCGCCCCTGCTCGATACCGTGCGGTACACGGTGTGGGGGCCGGTGGCCTACGACCACGATCCAGAGCATCCGCTGCGCGATTGTGCCCTGCGATGGGTCACGCACGACGAGCCTGCCCCTGCCGAAATGATGATGCTCATGTGGCTGGACGGCGCTAAAAACTACGCCGACTACCGGCAAGCCATCCGGGGTTACGAAAGCCCGGCACAAAATTTCGCTTTTGCCTCTCGTACCGGTGACATCGCCATGACCGTACAGGGCCGTTTGCCCATTCGTGCCAGAGAGCAAGGCCGTTTTGTGCTTGACGGCAGCAAGCAAGCAAGCGCGTGGGGGGGATTTATTCCGCCCGAGCAGGTGCCGGCCATGCGGAATCCCGCACGCGGGTTTGTTTTTTCCGCAAACCAGCACTCCACGCCACCGACCTACCCGTACTACTACCTGTCGCCCGATTTCGACGGCACTCGCGGGCGGCATATATTCGACCGGCTCACGGCGCTGCAGAACGCGACGGCAGACAGCATGAAAACCATCCAGTTGGACAACTTCAGCCAACGCGCCGCCGATGCCCTGCCTGTGCTGTTGCGCTTGCTGAATCGCGATAAACTTGGAGAAGAAGGCAAAAAACTGGCCGCCGAACTCAGCAACTGGGATTTCCGCTACGAAGCATCGGCTACGGCGCCTCCGCTCTACGAAGTGTGGTTCGACTCCTGTTACTGGCGCACCTGGGATGAAATTACGATGCTGCGCGAACAGGGGAAAAGCGTGTTGTTGCCCGAGCGCTGGCGCTTCATCGAACTGTTGGAGTCCGACACGGCGAGTATCTTTTTTGACCGGCAGGATACGCCACAGCGAGAAACCGCCCGCGAATTGGTGCACGATGCATTTGCCCGAATGCAAAAGTTTTTTGAAGAAAACCCGGAGAAACGGGTGCGCTGGGGCAAATACCGACCCTTCGCGATTCGGCATATCGCCCAAATTGAAGCCTTTAGTCGCACCGATCTCGAACTCGGCGGGCACGGCTCGGCTCCCAACGCTATTTCCCGTTCCAACGGCCCTTCCTGGCGCATGATCGTGGAACTTGGCGAGCAAGTGCGCGCAAAAGGGGTATACCCGGGCGGACAGTCCGGCAACCCCGGCAGCCGATACTACGACAACATGGTAGATGCCTGGGCGACCGGCAAGTACTACGACCTGCTATTTTTGAAAAACAAGGATGCCGCACCCGCCGATCGGGAATTGGCCCGACTAACACTTTTGCCGAAATGAAAAATACCCTGTTTGTTTTTGGTTTGGTTTTTTTTGCCGGTCAACTCTGCCACATGGGGGTGCCCTGGTGGGGTGTGGCGCCCATCGGAGTGCTGGCAGGCTGGCTGTTTCCGCAAAACGTCGGGCGCGGTTTTATCGCCGCCTTTCTTGGCGGCTTCCTGCTTTGGCTTTCCGCCGCATACCTGCTGGATGTGCCGAATGAAGGCATTTTGTCGGCACGTATCGGCAACTTGTTCATGGGTTTGTCAAGTGGTCATATTTTACTGCTTACCGGAATCCTTGGCGCCTTGCCTGCAGGCTTCGGATACCTCACCGGGCATGCGGCGCGTTCGGCATTCGGGACAAAATAGTTGCAAAAAAAAATTGCTGCGATACGCTTTGTGGTTCAAAGGTAAAGCCTACTTTTGTTCCGTCAATTCGCGTAAAAAATTGACCCGATCACTCGGGGTTTCTTTTTGAATAATCCGACCAATTTTCAAGTATGGACAAAAAACCGGGCGTGTGTGTGCATGTCCGGTTTTTGTTTTTTGGGGATAAAACCCCTGTCCCCCGGGCATGCTCATTTTGTTTCCATGTTCGCTGAATTACGATCAAGGTTCTACATTTGTGCGTGGCCTGACCAAGCATCTGCCATGCACAAATAATGAACTGGAACAATCTGAAATCAAGCCTTACTTTCTGGATTCTGATGGGCCTCGTCGTCGGGGCATTTCTTGGCTGGGCTGTGCCCGACTTTGCGGCAAACCTCGATATCCTGGGGAAAATCTTCCTGCAACTCATCAAAACTCTCGTGGCGCCGCTGCTTTTTGCCACCCTTGTGGTAGGTATTGCCGGGCATGGCGACTCGACCTCGCTGGGGCGTTTGGGAGCCAAGTCATTCGGTTATTTCATTGCCGTCACTTCGCTGGCTTTGGTGTTTGGTCTGTTGGCCATTAACCTGACCAAGGCCGGCGACGACCCTCGAATCGTGCGGGAAAAAGCCGAAAAACTTGCCTCGAAGGCGGCTTCCGTAAAAAAAGACTGGAAAGATGTGGCTGCGCCGATGGTTATGGGCCGCACCGAACAAATCCTGCTGGAGTACGAAAACGCGCCCGACAGCCTGCGCCCCGCCATTCTGCAACGCGGCGTGGATTCGCTGCAATCCACGTTTTCGGTGGCCAAAGAAATCGCCGACCGTCCGCCCAAGCAGGACTGGAAGTACATCGTGGCGCATATTTTTCCGGAAAACATCGCCAAGTCGGTGGCCGAAAACCAAGTCTTGCAGGTGGTGGTTTTTTCCATACTGTTCGGCCTCGGCATCAACATGGCGGGTGGCAGGCACCGCCGCATGATGGTGTCGTTTTGCGAAAGTTTGACGGCGGTTATGTTCAAGTTTACCACCATCGTCATGTACTTCGCACCATTCGGCGTGCTGGGCGCTATGGCATCTGCCGTGTCGGCAATGGGCCTCGATGTGTTCATTCCGATGGCCAAATTGGTGCTGACGCTGTACGGCTCGCTTATCGCCTTTGTGGTGGTGGTATTCGGCCTGATCGTGCTGGTGATGAAAATCAACGTCCGGAAATTCTGGAACGCCGTGCATTCACCCATCACCATTGCATTTTCCACGGCATCCAGCGAAGCCGCCCTCGGCCCGGCCATGCAAAAATTAGAGGACTACGGCATCCCGCGGCGCATTGTGTCGTTCGTGCTGCCGACGGGCATGAGTTTCAACCTCGACGGCTCCACATTGTACCTGAGTTGCGCCGCGGTGTTTGTTGCGCAAGCCACCGACCATCCCATTGCTACTTCGATCAGCGGCCAATTGACGCTGCTGGCCGTATTGCTCATAACGAGCAAGGGGGTGGCCGGCGTGGCCCGTGCTTCGCTGATTATCCTGATGGGCACAATCGGCCAATTCGGCATTCAGGACTGGCCGGTGTACCTCATTCTTGGCGTGGATGTGCTCATGGACATGGTGCGTACGGGTGTGAACATGCTCGGAAACTGTCTGGCTACGGTGGTGATTGCCAAGTGGGAGGGAGAGTTTGAGGATTGAATTCAGCATGAATGGCAGCGTGTTTTGAGGCATTGCACCTCACGAGCATGCATAGCGCAAATCCGGAATTATGGCACCCAGCACAATACGTATCGTTCAGGCAGTTATCCTCCTTCTCGTTTTTCTGCCGGCACACCGCCACATACCCGAACAACCGACCACCGGCGCCTGTGTTCCGGACGCCCCGGCATTCACAGGATACTCGTTCCTGCTGCCCGATATCGTGAACAAAAACGCCGCCTATGCGCCGTTTTTTACCACCTGGGATGACTACTACGAGCGCTATTATTTCAGCAAAGACCTCCAGCGGGAGGACAATATCGCGGAATGGATCGAACGGTTTTGCGGCATTCCGCTTCCCGCCGACGTGGAATATGTCGTGTACCAGGCCACTGAAAACGAACTGCTTGCCCTGCGCGACGTGGCAGTCGTAAAAGGCGAGGCGGCGCAATTGCCCTACATGCTGGGCGGCAACACCTTTGCCGAAGTACTGGCCTACAACGGCTGCGTGGAGGCGCTGGACTATCTGGTTTTTGCCAAACAGTGTGAGCCGCACGTGGTAGCCATGAGCGACGGCTGGGTGCGTGCCGAGCGCGACAAGGAATTTATGCTGACGCTGATCGAAGAAGGAAAGTCGCGTTTTTTGCAAACACGGTCCCACTTTTTCAAACAGCGCTACGCCTACCAGATTATCCGGCTGGCGCACTACGCCGGGCAGTGGCAAATGGTGGTGGATTTGTACAATTACCTGTTGCCCAAGTACGACCGCAAGAAACCCAGCATCGTGTACTTCTGGACACTCGGACACCTCGCCGGCGCTTTGCAGCAGTTGGGCAAAACAGCCGATGCGGCGTACCGTTACTCCATCGTGTTTCGCAACTGCAAATCGAAGCGGATTCAGGCCTTCCGTAGTTTTCAACTGCGCGAAAAAAACGACTGGGAAAAAGCGCTGCGGATGTGCCAGACCGACGTCGAACGCGCCACGCTATACCTGCTTCGCGCGGGCACATCCGGCACTTATCTCGTGGAGGACCTGGAAACGATTTACCGGCTCGACCCCGGCAGTCCACATCTCGAATTGCTCCTGGTAGGTACCGTGCAGCAGTTGGAGCGGGTGTTTTTGCGAACGCCCGTCACCGATCGCAAGTACGGCGTCAAGCGCCGGAAGGAACAACGCGAAGCAGCCGCCAAACGCCTGCTTGCTCTCCAGCGTTTTGTGCGGAATGTTGCCAAAGAGGGCGAAACACCCAACCCCAAACTTTGGAAGGCGATGACCGGCTACCTCGAACTGCTTGCCGGCGACCGCTACGCCGCGCAAAAATCGTTCGACCTCCTGCGCGATGAGTTGAGCCGGTTCAACGATTACGACAAGGTGCTGGCCCGGCAGTTGGATGTGTGGGAGCTCTTGCGCGAAATCCTCGAACTCGACGGCTCCTCTGCCACGGCCGATCAGGCCTCGTTTCGCATCCGCAGTTACGATACGTTCAAAACCGTGCCCGGGTTTGAGCCGTTTTTGCAGGATTTTCTGTCGGCCCGCTATGCCGAGAGCGCCCATCCCGGCAAGGCCATTCTTGCGGCTTACGAGCCGGAAGCAATCCGTTACAACCCGCGTCCGGATGTACTGGACGACCTGCTGGAGGTAGCCCGTTCCGACGATCCCACGCTGCTGGAACGCGCCATGCAGATAGACACCAACCCCAACCAGATTATCGCCCGGTTGCTGGAAATCAAGGGTGCTTACCTGTTCAGCGTAGGCCAGCCCGAGGCGGCACTTTCCGTGCTTCGCGAAATACCGGCCACGGAGGACGCCCGGATGCCGAGGTTTAGCCCGTTCAAGGAGGTTTTTGATGAAAAAATCCACCGCCCGATCACCGACTCGTTGTTGCTGACCCGCCGGGAAATTGTGGAAAAATTGCTCGGCTACGAGTTCAAAGCCAAGGCGGCGGTAGCCATGAAAGACCCCGTCGGCTCCTGGTACTACTACCTCATCGGGCTGGGCTACTACAACATGTCGTATTTCGGCTACGAGTGGGAAGCCATGGATTTTTACCGCAGCGGCCACAACTGGAACCGCCTGGCGCAAGGGCCGATTTTTCCGCTTCGCGATTCGCCGCACGGCAACAGGGAAAATACCGACGTCAGTCTTGCGCTCAATTTTTTTGAAAAAGCCCTCGCCGAGGCCCGCAACCCGGAACTGGCTGCCCGTGCGGCGTTCATGGCTGCCCGTTGCCAGCAGAAGCAGTGGTTTTGCCATCCCGATTGCACGTACCGCCCGGGTAGCAAATTGGTCCCGGTGCTGCCGGAAGCCTACCGGGGCTACTACGACCGGCTGAAAAAGTACCCGAACTCGGATTTTTACAAACAGATCGTGCAGGAGTGCAAGTGGCTGGCGTACTACTGAGGGGCGAGGCGTTTTCGCATCAGCCAATCCGGTTGCGGGTCATCGCCTACCCAGAAGGTTTCGATGCCGAAAATTTCGTAGCCGTTTTTTTCATAAAACCCGATGCTGCGCGGGGATTTTTGCCACACGCTGAGCCATACCCAGGCGGCGCCGGTGTCGCGGGCGCGTTTTTCGGTGAAGGCAAGCAGGCGCTCGCCGATGCGTTGGCCCTGCACGTCTTGCAGGACATAAATTCGTTCGAGTTGCAGGGCCGGGTCGTACCACTCGTCCGACGACTGCAAGTCGTCTGACGAGTGGGGCAACCGGTTCAGGTTGAGTTTCAGGTAGGCAACAGGCCGTCCATCCTGTTCTGCGAAGTAGAATTCGGCGTCGGGAGCGGCCAGTTCGGCGGCGAGATTTTCCACGGCAAAATGTTCCCGGCAGTAGGCTTCGAAGGGTTCCGGTTCGTTCATGTGCTGCCAGGCATCACGGAAGGTGCGCTCGGCGAGGTCGCGGAGTGCGGGTAGGTCGGTCGTTGAAATTTGTCTGATTATCACAGCATTGCCTTTGTCATCTCGTAGGGATCCGTCCACTCTACGGGCGGTTTTATTGTCGCTCTGCCCGACCAACGCGTAGAGTGGACGGATCTCTACGAGATGACAAAACTTGGCAGGCATCATACCTGCAGCACCCCCACATTGAATTTCTCCACCGGTGCATTGTTTGCCGCCTCAATGCCCATGCTGATCCAGCGGCGGGTGTCGCGCGGGTCAATGATGGCGTCCACCCAGAGGCGGGCGGCAGCGTAGTAGGGCGTGGTCTGGCTGTCGTAGCGGGCCTTGATTTTTTCAAACAACTCGCGTTCGCCATCGGGGTCGGGGGCATGGCCTTTGTCCTTGAGCGACTGCACCTGAATTTGTGTCAGCACTTTGGCCGCCTGTTCGCCGCCCATCACGGCAATTTTGGCCGTCGGCCACGCGGCTATGAGACGCGGGTCGTAAGCTTTGCCGCACATGGCGTAGTTGCCGGCGCCATAAGAGTTGCCGATGATGATGCTGAACTTGGGCACGGTGGAATTGGACACGGCGTTCACCATTTTCGCGCCGTCCTTGATGATGCCGCCGTGCTCGGAGCGTGTGCCGACCATGAAGCCGGTCACATCGTGCAGGAACACGAGCGGGATTTTTTTCTGGTTGCAGTTCAGGATGAACCGCGTGGCTTTGTCCGCCGAATCGGAGTAGATGACGCCGCCGAACTGGATTTCGCCTTTGGCATTTTTCACTACCTGGCGGTTGTTGACCACGATGCCCACGGCCCATCCGTCAATGCGGGCGTAAGCGGTGATGATGGTTTTTCCGTAGTGCTCCTTGTACTGGGTGAGTTTTCCTTCGTCCACGAGGCGACGCAGCAGTTCGAGTGTGTCGTACGGCTTGGCGCCGTTTTCCGGATAAATTTCAAAAATATCCTCGGGTGTGCCGGCTGCGGGTTGCGGCTTGACGCGGTCGAATCCGGCGTTTTCAAACTTGCCGAACTTGTCCACGAGGTCTTTGATTGTGTCGAGACAGGTTTTGTCGTTCGGCATTTTGTAGTCGGTCACGCCGGAAATTTCCGAATGCGTGGCCGCTCCGCCGAGCACTTCCTTGTCGGCATTTTCACCGATGGCGGCCTTCACGAGGTACGGCCCGGCGAGAAATACCGAGCCGGTGCCTTCCACGATGAGGGCCTCATCGGACATGATGGGCAGGTACGCGCCACCGGCCACG
>JAEUUV010000110.1 GCA_016787285.1 Saprospiraceae bacterium
CTTGGCCTTGGTGGGCGATCAGGTAGTCAACGTACAACTCAAAGGTCTGGGCCTTTAGCATGGTTCCGTTTTTGAACCTCAAATGTCTTACTGTCAAAGAACTTTACTCGCCTAATTTTGGGGGGTGCGTAATGTCAGTTTTAACTAACTTTTAGCCTTGCATTCGCCGTTGAGCCGCACATTCTTGCCCTTGCCACGATGCCGAAGGCTCGATGGCGTATGCACGGGAGTTGAGCGAAGCCGCCCACTGAATCCAGCCCGTTGCTCCATACAAAAACGCCCCCGTCTCCGGCATTACAGCCGAAAGCGGGGGCGTGGGTCAACATCGGTGGCGGCGGGTTTTGTCCCATTGGTATTTGTTTTGGTCTGCGAAAGTAGCGGGACTGTTTCGCTTATCCAAAAAACATGCAAAGAAAATTTCAATTATGCGAGGAGTGATGAGCGCTGAGTTGGACTGGAAACCCGCGATTCAGCGGGCACGCACTCCGCATTTTCCGACAATGCCGCGTTTGTCATTCCGAAGGAAACCGTCCACGCTACGGCGGGTATCCTGCACGGCTCGCCCGCCGAAGCGTGGACGGTTTCCTACGGAATGACAAACATAGCGCATACGAAATAAGCACAGTCAATACTCGGCGGCAAAGTATATGATCCCGTTAGTCGTGCCCGACGTTCTCCATGATCCGGAACAGATGCAGCAGGTACGGAAACAGCGCATCCATACCTTCCTGCGCGCCCCGGGTGGAGCCGGGCAGCGCCAGAATTAGCGTTTTCCCGCACAGGCCCGCCAGACTCCGCGACAACATGGCGTAGGGCATGCGCTCCTGCCCGTAACTCCGCGCCGCCTCGGCAATGCCGGGTATCTCCCGGTCGAGCAGGGGGCGAATGGCTTCGGGCGTCACATCCCGGTCCGACAGGCCGGTGCCGCCGGTCAGCACGACGAGGTCGGCGCCCTTGTCGCACAGCGCCTGCACGGTCTGCCGGATTTCGGCGATCTCATCGGGTATCACCGCGAAGTCGCGCACATCCACCGGGTACTGCTGCAGGGTTTCCGCAATGGCCTGCCCGGCGCGGTCTTCTTTTTTTCCGGCGGAAATGGTGTCGGAGCACACCACCACGGCGGCGTGCAGGCGCCGCGGGAGTTGGTCTTTGTACTGGGACTTGCCGCCTTTTTTGTCCACGAGCCGGATGTGCAGGATTTCAATGCCTTTGTCTATCGGTTTGAGCATGTCGTAGAGCGTGAGGGCGGCCACCGAGGCGCCGTGCATGGCTTCCACTTCCACACCGGTACGGTAAATGGTGCGCACCTCGGTTTCGATGGCGATGTCGAGTCCGTCCATCGAAAAGCGCACGGCGGCGAATTCCACCGGCAACGGGTGGCAGTCGGGGATCATGTCGCTGGTGCGTTTGATGCCGAACAGGCCGGCCACGCGTCCGGCTTCCAGCACATCGCCCTTGGGCACGGTTTTGTTCCGCACAGCGTCTATGGTTTCGGGTTTGCTCACCCGCACGATGGCCTGGGCCACGGCGGTGCGCAGGGTTTTTGTTTTGTTGGTGATGTTGACCATGCAGGCTATTTGTTTTCTTTCCAGGTATAGGTGTCGTCGGCAAACAGTTCTTTGCCCCACACGGGCACTTCCTGTTTGATGCGCTCCACCACTTCGTTGCAAGCGTCAATGGCCTCGCGGCGGTGTACGCCCGAGGTGAACACGAACAAACTGATCTCGCCCGCCCCTACCCTGCCGAGGCTGTGGTAGATGTGCATGCAGGTGAGCGGGTACCGGGCGAAGGTTTCCTCCCGGATTTCGTGGAATTTTTCCTCCGCCATTTCCGCGTAGGCGGAGTATTCGATGGCCACCACTTCCCGCCCGTCGAGCAGGTCGTTGCGCACTTGTCCGAGAAAAATGCTGTGCGCGCCGATGTTGGTCTTTGCGCTGTGTTTGGCGATGGATTCGGCGATAAAATCCGGACCGACCGGCCCCTGCACAAAGACTTGCTTGTGCCGATGCGCCTTGTCCGGACTTACGGGTTTGTTTTCCATTGTACGATTCCTCCTTTCAGGTTGTAAACGCGCGGATGCCCGAGCCTGCCGGCAATCAGGTTGGCGGCTGTGATGCTCCGCACGCCGGTTTGGCAAAAGATGACCAATGCCCTGTTTTTTTCAATGCGGTGCAAGTTCCGGCCAAGTTCGGAAAGCGGGATGCACAGGTGCTCAAATTCTGTTACCCGGGGTGTTTCGTCCGGGTTGCGCACATCCAGCAGGAGCGGCGACTCGGCCCGCCGGAAGGCATCGAAATCCGCCGCGCTCAGGTGGCTGAACGCATCGGAAGCCGCGTGGCAAAACCAGTCGTAGTCCGTTTCCCGGAATTCCGCCGCATCGTTCGGCGCATGCAGCGCCGCCTCCGGGTGTGGCAAAATTCCGATCTCGTGCAGGGTATTGTGCAGGGCGTGGTAGGTCAGCAGGCGGTTGTACAGCGGTTTGCCGGCGCCGGTGACGATTTTGATGACTTCATTCGCCTGCATCGTGCCGATGATGCCCGGCACGGTGCCGATCACGCCGGCCTCGTTGCAGTCGGCTACTTCCGAGGGGTCGGGCGGTTCAGGAAAAAGGTCGCGGTAGGTGGTCCGGATGCCGTTTTCCGCTACGTTGAACACCCCGACCTGCCCCTCGAACCGGTACACCGAGCCGTACACTAACGGTTTGCCGAGCAGTGCACAGGCGTCGTTCACTAAGTAGCGCGTGGGGAAATTGTCGGAACCGTCGAGCACGAGGTCGAAACCGGCGATCAACTCCAGCGCATTGCCGGTACCGATGGCCTCCCGAAAAACCTCTACCTGCAGCTCCGGATTTAGCGCCGACAAACGCTCGGCAGCCACCTCGACCTTGGGCCGGCCCACATCGGCGGTCTGAAACAGGATTTGCCGTTGCAGGTTGGACTCTTCCACCACATCGAAATCCACGATTCCGATGCAGCCGACGCCCGCAGCCGCCAGGTACAGCAGGGCCGGACAACCCAGTCCGCCGGCGCCCACTACCAGCACCCGGGCTTCAGCCAGCCGCGCCTGACCGGATTCGCCCAGTTCGGGCAGCAGGAGTTGTTTCTGGTAGCGTGGCACGGTGGTGCGCATAGCGATTTTCGTTGTGATGATGTGGTAGCAGGTATTGTGGTTTGACACACCCGGGTGTCGGGTACTCGGAGCGCAAAACTAATAACTTCGATACTGCCGGGTATACTCCGCCCGGGGATTCGCCCCCACCCCCAGGGAAGACGCATGAAAATTAAATGGCCCAAATGAAAGACTCAAGTTATTGATAACCATGCGAATTACATGATTGCAGATTACATGATTTAAGATTTTTGATGTATCCGAAGCGTACACCACAAACCTGAAACATCCCTCTGGCGGTCAACTCTACATACTTCAACAATCTTAAATCATGTAATCTGCAATCATGTAATCTTCTCGATTTTCAACAACCAGCGTCCTTCGTGTGGGCTACCCAGTTTTAATACGTTTGCCCGGCGGGGGCGGGGTTGACACACTGCCACAACTCACTCCTTTTTCCCCTTTTTCTGCGGGTTTCCCGAGCCGCCGATGATGTTCCTCCGGCTTTTTTCATCCAGCACCGGATTGGGGCGCGGGGCTTCGTCCTGGGAGTCGTTGAACACCTTGTTCACAAATTTCCAGCGCCCTTTTACAAGTTTAAAGCCGTCGTAACTCCCGTCCGGCACGTACATCATGCCGCCGGTGTACGGACTGGGAAACGGAATCAGGTGGTCCATGAGGATCATCTGGTACTGCTCGTCCCAGTTCAGCCGCACCTTGGCGTCGGCGGTATATTCGAGAATGATGCGTTGCTCTTCGGTTTTGCCGTCGCGTTCGAAGACCGGCGCACCGAACACCGGCTCGCCTTTTTCATCAAAACTCAGCACCTCGAGTACTTTGCGTTTGTCAAAAAACGAAAACCCGTCGAATCCGAAAAGCAGGTATTTGCGCCCCTGGCGCGTATCGAAAGGCCGCAGGTTGAAATATACGGCGCCATACCAGCGGTTGGGCGGCAATTGTTCCCGGTTGGGCAGGCCGGTCATTTCAAATCGCCGGTCTATCAGCGGGAAAAGTTTGAGTTCCTTGCTGTTCATCTGAATGGCGCCGTAGTGGCGGTAGGTGGAGTCGTTCACGAAAAGTTGCCAGGTAAACACCCGGAAACTGCTGTCCGGCGGCGCCAGAACCGAAACGCTCTTCAGCCGCTCGAAGGGGTATTTGAACGAATTTTCCATTTTCAACGCCCGCACCAGAGCCGTAATCAAACTGCGGCAGGCCAGAAAACGCGTGTCGGCAGAGGTGTCGTTCACCACGGCGTACGACAACACCACGAGGGTATCCTCGCTCAGGTGAAGCCGCTCGATGGACTCCTGCGACAATTTGCCCGCAGGGCGCAGTTTGCCTTGTGCGCTGAGGGTAAAAGAAATGAATAGCAGACTGAAAATGAAAAGCGACTTGAATTGTACAGGTAGCATGGCTGAAGAAGACCGGTGAAAACAGGCACCCTAAACGGCAATCTCCCCGATCAAATTGCAGGCGTTCAAATCAGCGCATTGATGCCGAGGAACAACACGAGGTAAATCCAGAGCAGATCGAGAAAATGCCAGTAGATGCCGAGCAGGCGCAGTTTCAGGCGTTTTTCCGGGTCGGAGAAATACACCAGCACGGTCACCGGATCCACCATGTGTTTGACTGCTTTTTGATAAAAAACGACCAGAAACGGCAGTCCTGCCAGTACATGCGCAAAGTGCGCAATGGACAGGACGTACAAAAAGCCGGCGGTGGTCGAACTGCCCATGCCCACGCTGTTTATTTTGAACAACCAGGTCCAGGCGATTCCCTGCATGACCATGAACAGCAGCGACAAGCCGATGGTGGCGCGCAGGTTTTGCTGGTAACCGGCGGTGTTGTCCAGCAAGTAGCATTTTTTTGCCCGGATCATGGTGTAACTGCTTCCGAGCAGGATGGCCGTGTTGAGGAAAAAAAGTCCGGGCAACTGAACCGGCGGCACGCCCTTCGTGACCCGGATGTAGCAGTAGCCGGCCGTCAGGGCCAGGAACAGAAAGGTCAGGCCGAACAGCAGCAGGAACAGCATGACGTTGTACGGGTGAAAAGTCAGATTTTCCTGAAGTGCGGGTGGTTGTTTTTCCATGACGGCAATCAAACAGAAATGAAAACAATGGCGGCAACCGCCAGCGCGATGCCCCACCAGTTGACGGCGGACAAGCGCTCCTCAAACAGCCAAACCGCGCCGATGGTTGTGGCCAAAATAATCCCGACGTTGGTCAGCGGAAAAGCCAGCGAGGCTTCCATGCCGCTGCCGAGCGCCATCAGCAGGAACAACATGCTGCCGTAGTTGGGGATGCCGAGCACCACGCCGGCCGCCACATTACGCCACGAAAACGCGAACCTGCCGCTTGCCCAGCCAAAACCGCACACCGCAAGCCCAAGGATGCCCGCAGTGCTGAAGATTGTGGTGATGAATGCCGGATCGCCCTGGTCGGTCATGCGGTTGTGCTGCACCAGCACAAATACCATTTCAATCACCCCCGCCAGCACCCAGGTCAGGAGCGGAATCCACAAGCGTCCGAGGCCGTTATTGGTGGTGGTCTGTTGCTTTGATGCAGGCCAGTTCACCAATACGATGGAGCACAGGGCCAGCGCAAAACCCAGCAATTTGGCTGCACCCGACGATTCGCCGTACACCAGAATGGCAAAAGGTACCGTCAGCAGGATGGACATTTTTTGCATGACCTGGCTGACCGTCACGCCGAAGTAACGCACCGTCAGCGCCGCCGTATTGAAGCCCGAAATAAACACCAGACCCAGCAGCAGCGCATATGGCATCCAGGGTTCCCCGCGGTCGGCCTCCGAAAACGGCAGGTTTCCGCTGTGCAGCCACCCGCAGGCTAAGCAGGTGAAATAATTGAACATGATGGCCTGAAACGTGTGCACGCCAAAGCGGGCAAACAATTTAAAAATAAACCCCAACAGGACGGAGCAGGCAATGGAAAGCAGGAGGTAAATCAAGTTATGTTAGCGATGAGTGATGAGCGATGAGTGATGAGCGATGAGTGAGGAGTGATGAGCGATGAGTGAGGAGTGAGGAGTGAGGAGTGAGGAGTGAGGAGTGAGGAGTGAGGAGTGATAAAAATGTCAGGGAAGGGCATTTTCAGGTCGTAGGCAACGTGCTTCGGATTAAAATGGGGCGCTATTTTTGCTGGGTGTTTTTTTTTGTTGTTGTGGCTTTATCCATGCCGCTTGTGAGTAGACCCCTCCCCCGCAGGGCAGACATTTTCACAAGCAACAGGCTCTCAAACCGATTCATTATGATGCGCTTCTTTTTTTACGCTTTGATTTTTTCATGTATTGCCTTGTTAACGGCCTGCGGACAGTCCGGCCGGGAACGAACACAGGACACGCTGGAGCGCAAATCCGCGCCGAACGACCAGTTTTTCCTCCAGCGCTCGTATCCCGACAAGGACTTCGACTGGCAAGGCTGGCGCAAACATATCGCTTTCCTCAGGGCGGACTTCGTCAAAAAGCACACGAAAAAATCTGCCGCCGAAAACGAACCCGGCGGCAACTGGACGTTGCAAGGCCCGGGCAACGTGGGCGGCCGCGTCAACACGCTGGCCATACACCCCACCGACGAAAACACCGTGCTGGCCGGTTTCTCCGCAGGCGGTATTTTTAAAACCACCGACGGCGGCGTCACCTGGCGGCCTGTTTTCGACAATCACCTGGAATTATCCATCGGCCACATTGTCTACGACCCCAACAACCCGAACATCCTGTATGCCGGTACCGGCGACCCGAATATGCCGGCCTACGTGTTCAACGGCCACGGCGTGTACAAAAGCACCGACGGCGGCGAAACCTGGAACTACCTCGGCCTCGGCCAGGAGGGAATCATTTCCAAAGTGTTTGTGTCGCCCGCCAATTCCAATACGCTGTATGCCGCCGTCATGGGAAATCCCTATGTGCGCGACAACAAACGCGGCGTGTACAAAAGCACCGACGGCGGCATCACCTGGCAAAACGTGCTGTTTGTCAGCAACCAGGCCGGCGCCAGCGATCTGGTCATCAACCCGAACAACCCACAGGTGCTGTACGCCTCGTTCTGGGACCGCATCCGCAGCAACCAGGAATCCATCATCCACGGCCCGAACGCCCGCGTGTACAAAACGACCGACGGCGGCGCTACCTGGACGGCCCTGGGCGGCGGTCTGCCCACCGAAATAAACGGACGCACCGGACTGGCGATGTCCAAACAAAACCCCGACAAAGTGTATGTCGTGTACATTGACACCCTGGCTACCACCGGCGGCATGTACAAAACCGAAAACGCCGGCGCCACCTGGACGCCTATCAACGTTTCCGCCCTCGAAAATGCCTGCATCAATTTCGGATGGTATTTTGGCAAAATCCGCCTGAACCCGAACAACGACGACGACATCTACTTCCTGGGCGTGGTGCTGTGGCGCAAAGAGGCCGGCAGTACCCAATGGCAGGTGGCCGCCAATTCGCACGCCGACGTACACGACCTGCAGTTCGCCTCCACCGGCAAGCGCTACCTCGGCTGCGACGGCGGCGTGTACCGCCACAGTCCGGGCCAGAATCAGTGGACGAAAAGCAACAACCTGCCTACCACGCAGTTTTACCACACCACATACAACCCGCACGAACCCAACCACTACTGGGCCGGCGCGCAGGACAACGGCATTCAGCGCGGCAACAGCAACACCTACAACAACTGGAACTCGGTGTTTTCCGCCGATGGTTTCCGCTGCGCCTTCGACCCGCTCGATCCCCTCACGTTCTGGGTGGAAACGCAGAATGGCGAAATCCACAAAACAACCGACGGCGGCGCCACCTGGCAATTCGGCTCGCCCTGCCTCGGCACACAGGACCGCTGCAACTGGGACATGCCGTACTTTATGAGCAAGCATAACCCGACCCGGCTGTTTGCCGGCACGCACCGGGTTTATTTCTCCGAAAACGGCAGCGGCTGGGGCGCCATTTCCGGCGACCTGACCGACGGCATCATCTACGGCGCGCGTTTTCACACGATTTCCTGCCTCGACGAGTCGCCCGTACTGGCCGAAAAACTGCTCGCCGGCACTACCGACGGCAACGTGTGGCGCCGCGAACCCACGGGCAACTGGGTCAACATCAGCGCCGGATTGCCCAACCGATACGTCACGTCCGTCACCGCCTCGCCGACCGTGTCCAACCGGATTTTTGTCACCAACTCGGGTTTCCGCGACAACGAGTACATCCCGCATGTGCACCGCTCCAACGACAACGGCGCTACCTGGACCGACATCAGCGGCAACCTGCCCAACATCCCCGTCAACGACCTGTTCGTGCTGCCCGGCCATGCCGACAGCGTACTGTTTGTAGCCAACGACGCCGGCGTGTACTTTTCCCGAAACAGCGGCGCCCAGTGGCAGCGCCTCGGCGGCAACATGCCCTTCGTGCCGGTGTACGACATCGAACACAATCCCGTGCGCAAGGAACTTATGGCAGCGTCGTACGCGCGCGGCCTGTGGACATTCCCGATAGATTCCGTCTTTTCCATTCCGACGGCGCCCACTGTGGCGGCGAGCGGCATCATCGAAACAGAGGCCGGACTGCCCGTCGGACAGGTGCTGGTGTGCAGCCAGCCCCAGCAGATTACCGGCCCGGCCGGTACGTACGAAATTTTGGCCGGCGCGCCCTGCCTCGCCAACGGCTTGTATCCCAAGCGCGACGGCAGCCCGCTCAACGGCGTGAGCACCTTCGACCTCGTGCTCATCAACCGGCATATACTTGGCATTGAAACCCTGAGTTCGCCCTATAAAATGATCGCCGCCGACGTGAACAACTCCCGCTCGGTGTCTACCGCCGATATTGTCACCCTGCGCAAACTCATTCTCGGCATTGACACCGATCTGGCGAATGTGGATTCCTGGCGGTTTGTCCCGGCGGATTTCACGTTTCCCAACCCGCTGAACCCTTTTGAAACCGTATTTCCCGAAGGGGTAAGCCTGACACCCGGGGCCTCGCCGCAAGTCGTCAATTTCGTGGGACTGAAAGTGGGCGATGTGAACGGTAACGCCACAACCGACCTGACCGGGCCTGCCGAAACGCGTTTTGCCGACGACTGGGATTTGCACGTGCAAGACCGTGCTTTTGCCGCAGGCGAAGCAGTGCGCGTGGTGTTTTCCGCCGACTGGACTGAAATGGCGGGAGCGCAGTTCACGCTTTCATTCGACCCGAATCTGCTGACCGTGAGCGCTGTGGAGCCACTGTCGCCGGGTTTGACATCCGACCATTTTGCCCTCCGTCCGGCTGGTCGGAACTGTGTCACGGCCTGCCTCGAAAATTCCCGGGGGATACCCATTTCCGGCGGGCGCTCCGACCTGTTTGCCCTCGTTTTCCGCAGCAAAACTTCCGGGTCCTTGCGCGAAGCGCTGCGCCTGGTATCCGCCCCGACTCCGGGAGCCGCCTTCCGGGCCGAAGGCACGGCGCTGCAACCCGCACTGGTGTGGGAAAACCTCGGGCCGACAACCCGGACGGCGCCGGACGTGTACCCGAATCCTTTCGGACAGGCCGGTTTTTGGCTGCGCCAAAACGAAAACTCCGCTGCAGAAACGGCGCTGCGCGTGTTCGATTCCGGCGGAAGACTGATTCTGGAGCGCAACCGGATCGGGGCACAGGAACACATCCCTGCAACTGAATTCCCGCAGAAAGGCGTGTACTGGTACGAATTGCGGCAGGGCGAGCGGCGCTGGAGCGGGAAGATGGTTTTTCAGGGAGGATAGAAATGCGGTGAAAACTTACCTTGCGCGCCCATTTGGCTCACCAACTTCCTCCGCGCATGACTTTTGAAGAATACCGCCAACACGACGCCCTCGGCCTCGCCGCCCTGGTGAAAACCGGCGCCGTCACGCCACTCGAATTAGTGGACATTGCCATTGCCCGCATAGAAGCCGTGAACCCCCGCCTGAACGCCGTCATCCACCGCCGCTTCGACGAGGCGCGGGACGAGGCCAAACGGGTGGATCGCCAGGCGCCTTTTGCCGGCGTGCCGTTTTTGGTCAAAGACCTCGGCATGGAGGTGGCCGGCATGCCCATGTGCACCGGCAGCCGGGGCTACCGCGACTACGTGTCCGAACAGGACAGTTTTGTGGTGCAAAAAATGAAACAGGCCGGGCTGCTCATCCTCGGCAAAACCAACACGCCGGAATACGGCATCACACCGTTCACCGAACCCAAACTGTTCGGCCCCACGCGCAACCCCTGGAATCCGGCACATTCGCCCGGCGGCTCCAGCGGTGGTTCGGCAGCAGCGGTGGCTGCGGGCATTACGCCCATCGCCACGGCCAACGACGGCGGCGGGAGTATCCGCATACCGGCCTCGTGCTGCGGGCTGTTTGGCCTGAAACCCACCCGCGGACGCACGTCCTGGTCGGCGCTGGAGGGCGAAATGTGGTCGGGTGCAGCGGTGGAAAACTGCGTGAGCCGCTCGGTGCGCGACACCGCCGCTTACCTCGACGCCATTCAGGGCGCTGCACCCGGCGACCCGTACATCATCGAGCCGCCCCGGCGGCCTTATGCGCAGGAAGTGGATACCCTGCCGGGAAAATTGCGCATTGGTTTTACGGCACAGCACACGATGGGCATGCGCGTGGACGAAGCCTGCGTGTCGGCGTTGCAAAAAGCCGTGGACATCCTCCACTCGGAAGGCCATACCGTCGAAGAAGTCGAGTTGCCCTACCGAAAAGAAGACCTGTCGGAAGCGTTTCTGGTGGTGGTGGCCGGCGAACTCGCCGGCGAAATCAACCTGATGGCGCAGTACCTGGGCCGCCCGGTGCGCCCGAGCGATGTGGAGGCCGAGACCTTTGCGTTCAACCTGCTGGGCCGTTCGTTTTCGGCAGCCGAGTACACGTTTGCCAAACGCAAATGGTACGAAGCCGGCAAGCGTATCGCGGCCTTCCACGAGCGGTACGACCTGCTGCTCACGCCTACGCTGGGCAAACGCCCCATTGCTATCGGTTCCCTTCAGGCATCGCCTGCGGAAAAACGCCTGATGGCCGTCATCAACGCCCTGCGCTGGGGCGGCGCCGTGAAAGCGACGATCAAGGATCTGGCCGATAAAATTTACGACTACATCCCCTGGACGCCTTTGGCCAACCTGAGCGGGCAGCCGTCCATGTCGGTGCCCATGCTGCGCACCGAGGCGGAAAATCTGCCCGTGGGGGCGATGTTCACTGCGCGGCTCGGCGAGGAGGATATGCTGTTCCGGTTGGCGGGGCAGTTGGAAAAGGCTGCGCCGTGGGATGCGGAAAAGGCCGCCGTGTAGTCTTTACAAAATCTTTACGCCGCCGCCTGTTCCTTTATCTTTTGTTTACAAGCCTTTCCGGACTTTTGTCGCGTTGAATTTACTGCGAGCAGGAGACTTCCAGGTTTTTTACCGCCGCGCCTCGGCTACGCATAAAATTCCGCTTGCGCGTTGGGCGGGGACAAGCCCCGCCCCTACTTGGTTGTGTCGAATGTATTCGTGCATTGGCCCTTTTCTCGTAGGGGCGGGGCTTGTCCCCGCCCAACACGCAAGCGGCAGGATTATGCACGACCGAGGCGCGGCGGTAAAAACCTCGAAAGTCTGCGAACGCACGTCACCATGAAAAAAGTCCATCCGTTGCGCCAAACACTCCTTGCCGGCACTTCCGTGCTGATCGTTGCGGCTGTCTGTTATCCGATTTCGGACTACATCGGATACCGCTCGGTGGCGCTGATTCTGCTGCTCGCCGTATCGGTATTGGCCATGCGCATGGCCTTGCAGGCGGTGATCGTCGCGGCGGTGTTGAGTGCCCTGGTGTGGGATTTCTTTTTTATCCCGCCGCATTTCACGCTTACCATCGGCAGCGGCGAGGATTTGTTGCTCATCATCATGTACTTCATCGTGGCCATTCTGAACGGCGTCATCAATGCACGCGTTCGCCAACTGGAGCAGGTGGAGCGCCGGAGGGCGGAAAGCGACCGTTCATTGAAATTGTACAACACCTTATTCAACTCGTTGTCGCACGAACTGCGCACCCCTGTGGCGGCTATTTTGGGCGCAGCCGATACCTTGCAGGAAAACGAAACCGTGTTGTCGCCCGAACAAAAATCTGCCCTGATGACCGAAATTTCCGGTGGGGCGCTGCGGCTGAGCGAGCAGGTGGAAAACCTGCTGAGCATGTCGCGTCTTGAGGCAGGCATGATTTCCCCCAAAAAAGAATGGTGCGATGTAGCCGACCTGCTGTATAGCACCCTCGAAAAACTTACACCCGAAAGCCACGATCACCCGGTTGAGATCGTCCTGCCGGAAAACCTGCCGCTCGTGCGTCTCGACTACGGGCTGACGGAACAAATCGTGCGCAACCTGCTGCTCAATGCGTTTCGCCACACGCCCGCCGGAACACGGGTGCGCATTTCGGCCTCGGTCGAGCACGACACGGCGGGACATTTTGAAATCAGAGAACAACCCGGAGCGCCACTCGAACTGGTGCGCGACAAGATCACGCACCGATTGCAACTGGACATTTCGGACAACGGCGCCGGCTTCCCTCCTGGCGAATCCGAGCGGGTTTTCGGCAAATTTTACCGCCCCGCAAACACGGAAGCCGACGGCACCGGCCTGGGCTTGTACATTGTAAAAGGATTCGTTGAGGCGCAGGGGGGTGAAATCTCCCTGTGCAACCGCGAAGGCGGCGGCGCCCGCTTCCAGATCGAAATCCCGACCCCGGTTTTGCCACAAAACCTGCATGAAAAATGAAAAACCCGTGCATTCTGGTCATCGAAGACGAGGCCGCCATCCGCAAACTGTTGTTCATCACGCTGCAATCCAGCGGATACAATTGTCTGCTGGCAGCCACGGGCAGCGAAGGAAAAATCATGGCCGCCGCACAGCAACCCGATCTGGTCTTGCTTGACCTGGGCTTGCCCGACGGCGACGGTCAGGCGCTGCTTCGCGGCCTGCGCGAATGGTACGCCAAGCCGGTCATCGTCGTGTCGGCCCGAAGTTCGGAGCACGACATCGTCACGGCGCTGGACAACGGTGCAAACGACTATTTGGTTAAACCGTTTCGTACCGGCGAACTGCTGGCACGCATCCGTTCGGCACTGCGTCAGGCGGTGAACGAGCAAAATACCCCGGTTAAAATTTTCGGCAATCTAACGGTTGACCTGACGACCCGGACGGTCAAAAAAAACGGCGAGGCCGTCAAATTGACCTCCACGGAATACGCCTTGCTGGCGCTGTTTGTCAAAAATGAAGGCCGGGTACTCACGCATGCGTTCATCCTGCGCGAGGTGTGGGGGCCGGGATATGTGGAGCACACGGAGTACCCGCGGGTATTTGTGGGCCAATTGCGAAAAAAAATTGAAGACGATCCCAACCGGCCCAAACTGATCCTGACGGAATCGGGCGTAGGCTACCGGTTCAGCGAAGGATAGGCATCATTTCAAATCCGTTTTTTTATGAAATCCAGTACCAACGGCTCCGCATCTTCTCGGGTAACGGCAGCCACGCTTTTGGTTGCACTTGGCATTATTTACGGCGACATCGGCACTTCGCCCCTGTACGTGCTCAAAGCCATCGTCGGGGAGCACCAGGTATCCGAACTGCTCGTGTACGGCGGAATCTCGTGTATTTTCTGGACGCTGGTTTTCCAGACCACGTTCAAGTATGTGATCCTCACGCTTCAGGCCGACAACCACGGGGAGGGCGGCATTTTCTCCCTGTACGCATTAGTGCGGCGGTTCGGGCGCGGCAAGTTGGTGTTCCCGACCATTATCGGGGCAAGCACCCTGCTGGCCGACGGCATCATCACGCCGCCGATCTCGGTGTCGTCAGCAGTGGAGGGACTGGAAAAAGTGATGCCGCACCTGCCCACGGCCACCATCGTGGTCGCCATCCTGACCGGCATTTTCTTTTTCCAGCGTTTCGGCACGCATAAAGTCGGCGCGGTGTTCGGCCCGATGATGCTGGTTTGGTTTTCAATGTTGTTCGTGCTGGGCATCGTACAGATATTCCAATACCCGGAAATTGTGAAAGCGCTGAATCCGGCCTATGCCATTCGATTGCTGACCGTGTACCCGGGCGGTTTCTGGCTGCTCGGCGCCGTGTTTTTGTGTACTACCGGCGCCGAGGCCCTGTACTCCGACCTCGGACACTGCGGCAGGCACAACATCCGCATCACCTGGGGATTTGTCAAAACTTCGCTGATTATCAACTACCTCGGGCAGGCCGCGTGGGCTATGCACCACACTGCCGGCGCCGGACTGGAGGGGCGCAATCCGTTTTTTGAAATTATGCCCGAGTGGTTTTTGCTGCCCGGCATCGCTATTGCCACTTCGGCGGCGATCATTGCTTCGCAGGCGCTGATTTCCGGGTCGTACACGCTGATCTCGGAGGCTATGTCGCTCAATTTCTGGCCGCGTGTGGCCGTGCGGCAGCCGTCCGAACTGAAAGGTCAGATTTACATTCCCTCGGTCAACCTGCTGCTGTGGGTGGGTTGCCTTGCCGTGGTGTTTTATTTTGGCAATTCCTCCAACATGGAGGCGGCGTACGGGTTTTCCATCACGGTCACCATGCTGATGACCACATTCCTGCTGTCGTACTACCTGCTATTCGTGAAAAAATGGCACACGGCCCGGGTGGTACTTTTCTTGCTGGTATTCGGCGTCATCGAGATCAGTTTTCTGATTGCCAATTTGCAAAAATTCCACCACGGCGGTTCGGTGGCGGTGTTCATGGGCCTGGGCTTTTTTTCGGTCATGTACATCTGGTATTTTGCCCGCAAGATCAACAACCGCTTCGTGCGGTTCGTGGAACTGCAGCACTACACCACCCTGCTCGACAGCCTGAGCAACGACCAGGAAATACCCAAATTTTCGACTCACCTGATCTACCTGACCAAAGCAAACAACCCAGAGCACATCGAGGAAAAAATCATACGCTCCATTTTTTCCAAAAAACCGAAACGCGCCGACGTGTACTGGTTTTTGCACCTCAACCGCACCGACGACCCCTACACGCTGGAGTACCGCGTGCATGAACTGCTGGACGACAAGGTCATCCGCGTGGACATCAACATCGGCTTCCGGGTACAGCCGCGCACGGAACTGTATTTCAAAAAAATCGTGCAGGAACTCGTCACGCGGCAGGAACTGAACCTGCACATCCGGCCCGACGGCTCCACCCGCTACAACCCCGAGCCGGATTTCAAATTTGTGGTGCTGGAGAAATTCCTGTCTGCCGAAAACGAGTTCAGCCTGCGCGACGACGTGTTGCTGAACGGGTACTTCTGGCTGAAAAAACTCGGCACCTCGGACGAAAAAGCCTTCGGGCTGGACAAGAGCGACGTGGTTTCGGAGGCCGTTCCGTTGGTGTACCAGCCGGTGGACGGGGTGCCGCTGGCGCGGATTGGTCAAGGATGATCGCCATACCGGCTGCTGATCTTGCGGGTGGGTTTGCTTGAAAGATTGACTCTACTTTTACGCACCTTTTTGGAATGGATACTACCTGTCAGGCCCGGCGCACAGCCCCGGTCGAATCGTTTTTTTGCCAGATAAGTTCCGGATATATTTAATTATCAAATTCTGTGTAACGTCTGTGCCTTGAGTCTGTGTAACGTCTGTGTGCTATACTCTAAGCACAATGCTGAACGCGATAAATTTCGCACAGACATTACACAGACTCAAGGCACAGACGTCACACAGAATTTGCCCTCGAATAATATGTACCACAAACTTAGTTTGATCAATCCATGTCCATGTGCAAACGCACCCTCATAATCGCCGGCTTGTTGCTTCCTGTACTTTATCTGATGCAATGCCGAAAACCAGCCCCGGCAAGCCCGGAAGTCTGGTATCAGACGCTACGTTCCGACATTCAGCAGCAGGCGGATCGGGCTGCCGACACCACACACGTTCAGTATTTGGCCGACAGCACGTTCAGCCACCGCGTTTACATCCATGGCAAGCGGGTTTTCCGGGAGGAATGGTACGGCAAGGCCGGCGATTTGCAGGGGAGGTCGCTTTTTACTCCCGACGGCAGGTTTGAATGGCGCTGCGAAATCTGCCCCGACAGTTCCGTGGGCTTCGAGGGCATTTTATTCAAAAACAAGTTCTACGGCCCCTGCACGTGGTGGTATTGTACGGGCCAGATGCGCCAGCAGGGGTACCGCTATGCCAACCGCGAAATCGGCATCTGGCGCCGCTGGGACGAGGCCGGTGTGCTGGTGGATTCAATTGACCGGGGCGGTCGGCATTTGCTGGATTCACTGGGGAGTATTTCTGTTTTTTAGCGAACAAGGTGTCTCGCACCGGCGCCCCGGAATTTTCAAGGCGCGGGGTACCAATTTATGCGCCGGGAATAAAACATCACAATAGCCAGAATACAGAAAAGCCCAAGGCTTCCGATCAGCAAAGCAAAGTCTTGCAGTTGCAGCGTGACGAACAAAAACGCATACAATGCCGCCAGGGTACCGCCTACCAGCAAACCCATTTGCGCCGATTGAAACAGGGCGCGGGCATACAGCCCGGTGAGCGCAACGGTCATAAGCGCCGCAATCAGGTAGGCGCTGTTGAAGGATGTGTGTTCCGAGATGGACACCAGCAGGGTGTAAAAAATGACCAATGCCAAACCGATGAGCGCGTACTGGAACGGATGCACCTGCCTGGAATGCCGCATTTCAAGGAAAAACATACACAAAAACGTAAGGCCGATAAAAAGCACCGCATACTTTGCCGAGCGTGTGGATTTCTGGTAGTTGTCAACCGGGAGCAAAAAACTCACCCCAAAGGCACTTTCCTGAAAATGCACCTCCCGGTCGCTGGTCCATTGTTGCGGGTAGTTCCGGTTGAGGTTCAACACCTTCCACGAGGCGCTGAAGCCATCGGAGCGGATGTTTTTTTCATCCGGCAAAAACGCGCCCGTGAAACTGGGGTCGGGCCAGATGGAGGCTAATTTTACCGTGGTCACTTTACCCACGGGCGTAAAAAACAGGGAACTGGAGCCTTTTACGGCCATATCGAGCCGGAAGCGGTGTGCGCTGTCGGGTTGACCGGAGGCGGGCGTCAAATCGAGCGGAACATGAATGCCGCTGGCGTTGACACCAGGCACCGGGATACCCGGTTCCGACACGATCGTTTTGTCGCCCCAGCGCAACAACACCTGATCCTTGAGGCCGCGCAAATCGGGCAGACCTACGGCCAAAACGGCTTTGTTCCACTGAATTTGTGCATCGGACGGAATACTTTTCTCTATGGCCAATGGTTCGAACACCCCTTCCAAGCGCAAAGCGCCGCTGTAGAGCACAACTTCGAAAATGCCCCGGTGCCGCTTCTCGGGGGCAATGTCGCCGGTAATACTCAACTGGTCGGGCAGAAAGTATGCGTACCTGTAGCGGCTGTTCACAGCCAGCCCGTTGGTGTCCCGAATCAGTTCCCGGAAGGGCAGTACCAGTACCGGGCCGGAAAGCGTTTGCATACCGCCCCACTTGCTGCTGACTTCTTCATGCGCTTCGATCTGGCGCCCTTCGCGCTCCTGAATCAGCCGTTCCACCATGCTTGCCGGAATGAGCAACAGCAGTACGAGGACAAAAATGATCACACCTTTGAGGGTGGTGTTGTGCCGATGCCAGGCATTGGGTTCGGGGGGATACGGTTGGGTTGGTTGCATGGTATTCGATTGGATGTGCGGGTTGGATGTTTGATTTCGCAGTTCCGGGGTGTAACGAAAACAGCGGAGCGTGTGCTGCCTGTGCCATAGCACTCCAGCCCCCCATATCCAGGCCTTCCTGCAAATGCAGTGGCCGTGGAATGTGCCTTGCCTTGCAATCCTGTCAAACTTCACTTTGATTCACTTGCAACCTTATCTTTGCAGTCAAAATTTATCCAACATGGTTATCGAAAAAATCGCTGACGAGTATGTTATTCGTATCCCGGCAAAAGGTGACATCTCTGATATTCAGGATTTTTTGAATTACCTGCGTTACCGCGAATTAACATCGAAATTTACCACTTCATCCGCTGACGTTGACAGCATCGTGGCCTCTGTGAAACGGAACTGGCGCGAGCGCCGCAAAAAGCGGGGATGAAAAAACTCATCATCGATAGCAACATTGTTTTCAGCGGTATCCTGAATATTGACAGTAAAATCGGGCAGATCCTGATAAAATCTCCCGGTGATGCGGTCTTCTATTCTTGTGATTTTCTAAAACATGAAACATGAGTCATCCCGAATTTTTTTCGAATTCTGTTCATTTTCGACGTTGACTCCGGGCTTTTCGTGGCAGATTGACAAAAAATTGGCCTCGGAGAGGCCTAATGTTGGTAGCAGAATTGACAATTATGTTGTGAAGCCT
>JAEUUV010000171.1 GCA_016787285.1 Saprospiraceae bacterium
TTGTTGCTGCCGCTGTACAGGAATTCACGGCTTTTGGTCCCGCCCCGGGCCGCGTACTCCCACTCCGCCTCGGAGGGCAGGCGGTAGGTCTTGCCCGTTTGCGCGTTCAGTTTTTTGATGAACTCCTGCGCGTCGTTCCAACTCACGCCTTCCACCGGACACTGGTCGCAGCCGGTGTTGTACAATTCTGGTGGATCACTGCCCATCACCTGCCGCCAATCGGCCTGCGTCACTTCGTATTTGCCGATGGAAAAATCATGCAGCGTCACCCCGTGGGGAGGTTTTTCGTCGTCAGAGCAGTCACCGTCGCGTTTTTCGTCGCGGCAGCCCATGATGAAGGTGCCGCCTTGTAACGGTACCATTTCGAGACCGGAGCGCCGGGCTGTGGTGTCGGATCGGATCATTCGGCGGGTATCCTGCGCGGTGTCTGCCGTACCGGCCCCGCAGGGCAGCAGCGTGGGTTTGTTGCCGACGAAAATGGGCACATAGCCGGTTATGCCCTTGTAGCGGATTTTGTAGGATAATCGCACGCTGTCCAAATACACGACTTCTGTCTCGCCCGGTACAATGTCGAGGTAGGTTTCCTGATTCAAGCGTCCTGTCGGGTTTTTCAGCAGTTCATCAAACTCCGGTTGGCTGAGCGCACGATTGCGCAGCACAAGCGGTTGCCGTCGGCGGGGCACCAGCCGGCATTGCTCCTTTCCAGTTTCTTTTTCCGGAAACAACAGCGTTTCAAGGTTTACCGGCATGCTCAGGGTATCGAAGTAAAGGGAATCGGAGCCGAGCAGGAGGTCGTTGTAAGCGGAAACAGCGGCGGCAAGCAACACCTCTCCAGCCCGATTTTGCGGCCCGGCGCCTGGCAAGAGGAACGTATCTTTCGTCGCACGGTATTGAAAATATTTGCACAAGCCAAGACCGTGCAACGCATTGATGTTGGCGGTGGTGATTTCGGAAAAGGAATACACCTTGAAGGTGTCTTGTGCAATTTGTCGGGGACTCTCTTGCGGAACTCCGTTGTTTACGACCTGCTCGCGTACCGTTGTAGCCAATCTCGTGAACTCCTCCGCAGCAGCATTCAGCGCTTCCCCACCGACTGAATCGGTCAGGAAGAAATTAAACCGCTGGGCTGCCATGTTGAACCGGAAGTTCTGGCGATGGATGTAAGGCTCCGTTTCTTCATCAAGCAGATATTCTCCACTCCAGTCGCGAATTGCTCTTTCAAACAGCGAATCCGCCAACCGCGCCGTATCCTGCAAGGGCCCGGCCCACACGGCATAGTCCTCCTCTGCCCGGATTTTCAGCGCCATCCGCACCGCCTCGTTGTGCCAGATCAGGGCCGAATCCACCACTTCCTGCTGCTGCGCCGGCGCCTGCTCCGGGTTTTGCTGCCAATGCCGCTGCTGCCACCAGCCCGCTGCGCACAATCCCAGCGACAACGCCACCAGCAGCAGCGCGCCGGTCAGCGCAGGGGTGAACAGCGGTTTTCGGTGCATGTACTCCGCAAAAAGAGCGCCGGCGGGATCGGCAAAACCGCTTCCGGCAGGGCCGGACTTCCGGCGGCGGTTCAGCCGCCGCTCCACGATGCCGTCCAGTTCGCGCAACTGGCCTTCGGAAAGCAGGCCGAGTTGCATCAGTTCGAGCAGGGTGCGGCGCTGGTCGGGGTCATTGGGGTCGAGCGCGAAGCGGTGAATGGCGCGGTTGGCCTTCCAGTCCAATTCGGCGAAGCCACCGGCGATGTCTTTCTGCACGTCTTCGGCGTCAAGTTCTTCGGCCACGGCTTGCCGGGCGAGGCGTTCCTCGTCGGCACTGAGGCAGTCCAGCAGTTCCAGGCGCAGGCGGGTGTCGGGTTCGTTGCGACTCAGCCAGGGAATACGGCTCAGGCGGAGCAAGCCGTCGTGGGTCACCTCGACGCCCATTTTTTTGCCGATAGCCACGGTGAGCGCAAAGTCGGGCTGCACGGCCACGGCCAGCCCGCAGAGCCACTTAAAGTCGGCGGCCGGGGCAGCGCTCAGAAATTCCCGGTGCTGCTCGGCGGTTTCCCAAAGGCGCGAGCGTGGATCGGGGTCGGGGCGGTTTTTGGCCAGAGCGGCCTCCCACTTGAGGTAGGGGCCGGGTTCGTGTTCTTCCAGCACTTCAAGCGCCTCCAGGCCGGCGCGTATGCCGGCGGTGTCGGCCGGAAAAAGCAGGAAGTGCCGGTGCAGCAGCACTTCGGGCGCGGCCCAGGCACTTACGGGCATGGTGGACAGGAAGAGGGCTTTTTTCCAATACAGCAAGGCCTCCAGCGGGGCGCGGCGCAGGGCAGGCAGGCGGGTGTCATAGGGGTTGGCCAGCGCGTGCCCGGTACCGATGAGCACCAGCCGGTGGCCGGGGTACTGCCGGTGCAGGTAACTGAACGAGACACCGTCGGGTTTGGCGTCGTTCCAGAAACTGTGGTAGTTGCCGTCGTGGTAGTATGCCACGAGGGGGGCATCCTGGTTTTCGAGGAACGTGGCAAGCCGCTCGAACAGGCGCCCCTGCTGGTCACGGGAGTCGGGCCGCTCGATGAGGAACAGGTAGTTGGGCGGCGTGGTGTCGCGCCGGTCGAGCAGGGTCGGAAAACCGCCGCGATCCACCGTGGCCCGCACGGAAGCGGGCACGTCCACCTCGCGGCGTTCGCTCTCCTCGCGGCGGCGAAGCACTTCGGCCATGCGGAAAAAGTCGGGCGGCGTGCTGATTTTGCCGTCCGGCGGCAGGTACGGAATGAAGTAGGGGCCTTTGTCGTGCAGGGGGTAGCGGTCGGCCATTTCGGCATCGGATTCCGCAGCCGGCGTTTCGCGGCGTTTTTTCCACCAATGCCACAGCAACCAAGCTGCCGGCAGCAGGGGCAGCAGGAACAGCAGCCATACCCAGAGTTTCAGGCGGGAATCGGTGCGCGGGCTGTCGTATTGCAGCCCGGCCAAGGGCAGTATGGGTTTGTCGAAGCCGACGCTAAAGGGACGGTTTTCCGACACGTAGCAGTTGTGGTCGTTGAAATAAATTTTGCAGGTTACGGTGAGCGTGCCGGCTTCTACAACCCGCATTCGTGCAGTATTGCCCGGCACCACCGTGTCGCGGCCGACCGACTGGAAGGTCCACTGCACCTGTGCGTTCGACTCCTTCGGCGTCACGGCAAAGGTGTACGACCGGCCCTGCACGAGCGGCGGTTCCGGGGCTGTCCAGGCGGGCATGGCGGGCGGGGTCGCGCAGTGGATGTCCAGCAGCAGGGAGTCGCGTCCGCGGGTGCCGGCGTCGAGCAGGATTTTTTTGGTGCGCCCGTAGCCTTGAGCCGTCCAGCGGATGGACAAGGCGGTGTCGGCGCGTTCGAGCGAGTCGGTTTCGGCATCCCGCATCTCCCAGCGGCTGGAGTCGGGGTGCAGATCGGTGGCGGTATTTTGGAAATTAGTTTTCGCCCCCTCCCGGAGAATACCGTCTTTCGGATGGATGTACTCTGGATGGATGTGGGTATAATCAATACGTGCGGGGGGCAACGGCGGCGGCGGTTTGTAGATCAAGTAGAACAACACGACCAGCAGGAGTGCCAGTCCGGTGAGCGGCAGGCGATATTTTCTCCAGAAACCCGGCGGTTTGGGCGGGTTTGGCGGGGGTGGCGGCGGTTCCTGCGGCACGTCGGGCGGGGGCGCGGCCCCCTTGGCCCATTGGTCGGCCTCCAGCCGGCAGTCGAGCAGGAAGGCGTCGAAGAATTCGTGGAAACGCCGTTGTTCTTCGGGGCTGGTGGCCACGAACGGCGCGAGCAGGTATTTGAGATCGGACAGGTGGCCGACCTGCGCGGCGGCATGGTGTTGAAGCGCCCGCAACAAACGCAACTTCCGCCCGGTGTCCATGCGGAAACCGGCGGCGTGGAGTTGGACAAAAAACTGCTCCAGCGGAAGGGCGATATGGTCGTGTTGCGGGTGCATACGGGTTTACACCTCGGCATTTTTCAGCAGTTCGCTCACCGCCTCCAGGTCGTCCCGGGTTTTCACCAGAAACATCAGGTTTTGTTCCAGCAGGCGGCGGCGTTCGTCGGTGTTGGTGTTGGTCAGGTAACCTTTCAGGCCGAGGATACGGAGCCAGGCCACGAGTTCGGCGGTAGCGGGCGCCTTGCGCACCGACTTTTCGCGCGCCCGTTCGAAAAAGGCGAGCAGGCGGTCGTAGCCTTGTTTGGTTTCCGGCGTGATGGCGCCGAGGTGCAGTTCCACGATGTCGCGCAGGAGTTTTCCCTTGGGAAATTCGATGTGGAAAAAAGCGCAGCGGCGCAGGAAGGCGTCCGGCAGGTTTTTTTCCGAATTGGAAGTCAGGATGACCACAATCCGGCTGTCCGGCGCTTTTTGCGCCATGAAATCGGGAATTTCGCGGATAGCAAAGCGGTAGTTCAGGATTTCGTCGAGCAGGTCGTTGGTGAAGTCCCGGGGCGCCTTGTCTACCTCGTCTATCAACACCACGGAGTTCATGGGTTTGGGTGGCAGGGCGAGTTTGAATTTTTCGGCAAACTCGGTACGCGCCGGGTCTGAGTACGCTACGGCTTTGCCGAAAGCATTCAGCGCGATGAACTGCTCCACCGACGCGGTTTGCCCGCCCCGCAGGTTGGCCGCCTGGAAGTGCGAAAGCGCATCGTAGGTGTAGAACAGATCGGTGGCTTTTGAAATGGTTTTGGTGTTGAAACGCAGCACCTCGGGCCAGTAGGCGTTGCCGGTTTTTTTGTTCAGGTAGTCCAGCGCCCAGTCGGCCATTTCGGTTTTGCCGGTACCCGGCTCGCCGGTGATGAGCAGAGGCTGATTCATTTCGAGTGCCGCTTCGAGGGCGTACTGTTGGGCCGGACTTGCGATGTACTTGATCATGGTTGAACAGGTTGCTGGTTTCGGGTTTCGGGTTGGGAGGTTTCCGCCCAGGGATAAATCCGTGGGTTGAAAACTCAGGTTCAGGTTTTTTTGAGGTTTTCGCTGCGGATGGCGAGGCCTTTGTTGTGCCGGCTGATGAGTTCGAAGAGTACCGCCTCGATTTCGTTCATGTCGAGCAGTTTTGCCGGGCCGAAGAAGGCGGCGGTCATTTCTTTGGGTTCTTTGCCGCGTTCGAGCATGATTTTGCGGTACCGGCTGAACCACTCGGTGATGTCGTCGGCGCCGACGGGCTTCAGTTCGTCGAGGGCCTCGCCACCGTGCGTGCGGTTTTGAATGGCTGTGCGCACCTCTTCCTGTTTGCCAAGACTGGCCTTTTCGTATTCGATGCCGAAGAAAAAGAAAAACCGGGGTGCGGAATCGGGCAAGGTGGTTTTCAGAAACGAGCCTATAAAATGCTCGACGGCCACGGGAGTTACCTCCTTGTTCCAGTTGGCATCGTCCATGGTGAGCAAGACAAACACCAGGTCGCCCGGGCCGAATCCGCTCAGGTCGGGACTGTGGAGCAGGTCGGCCACAGTCTTGGAGTCGAGCGGTTCTTTTTCGTTGATTTTAGGAAAAAACCGGGCAAAAAGCGTGCGGATCACCTCGCGCCGGTACAGCACAGGGTGGCGGTGTACGGAAGGTTTCAGGCTTTTAAACAGGATTTTGGTTTCCGGTTCGTAGTCGCCCTCTTCCCAGTTCAGGAGGTGGCCGCCGAGGTCGCGGCCGAGGCGTTGGTGCAGGCTTTCGTGCGCCTGGCGGGCATCGCCATACAGGTAGAAGTGGTGGATTTTTTTGGTTTCAGCGTCCAGCAGGGCCAACTGGAACTGGTCGTTCTGGTCGAACCGGTCGCAGGTAAAAACGTGGTATTCGGGAATGGCGACGTGTTTTTCGATTTCCTTTTTCCAGTCCGCTATCAGATTGTCGGTTTCGATTTCATCCACGAGCCAGACGAGGGCTTCGGCGATGTTGTTGAACGAGCGGTCTTTTTCCCCATAATCAATAGTTCCGAGATGGCCGGCGCGGTTGGTTTCGTTGTACCGGCTTTGAATGATAACCGTGTCGTTGTACAAATCGCAGTCGGGCGCCAAAATCTCGCTCTTCAAACGGCGGAACGCTTCATCGTACCGGGCGGTGGCGATGCAGTCGTCTTTCAGCGATCGTTTGATGTGGTCGAGCAGGAACATACGGCGCGAAAAGAGGCCGGGTGGTAGTAGCCCTGCTTCATTTCGAGCGGCTAATGTATTGATAAATTGAACTACATAGAGCGTGTCCGGAATTCAGTCGCCGGAATAATCCTGAAGCCGTATTCGATCCGGCGAGCACGCGGATTTAGTCCTTTTTAGTTTTTTTTTACACATTTTGATCAGGCCGCAAAAGCCCGGCCCCGAGTTTTGTGCCATCAATTGTTCACCTGTTTTAGATCGCAACAAGTAATGAAAATGCACTATTTTATCTGTTTGCTGTTTGCCGCCTTTTTTGCTCCCGCATCAATTTTTAGTCAAGCCGCCCCGACTTCCTCCGAAGCAAGTCAACTGGTGGCGGCTTGCTCCGAGGCCCGTCCCGAAATGCAGGAAGCGTTGACGCAGGCACTACGTTCGACCAAGCCCTGGGCCGGGGAAGTAGCAACCATACTTCGCAATTCCCTTTCCCTGATGGATCGAATTGAACGGGCTGGGACGGGGATGTCCGCTACGACACTCAAGAGTTTTAAAAGTGAATTGGAGCGTCTCTCCAAGCAATTAGACGAAATCAAAAACCCCGACGGGCAATCACTCAAATTGTTGTTATTTGAATGCTACGATGCCTGTTGGGACAAGTACCCGAAAGTATGGCAGACATTGCGTCGCATCGGGTGCATCGTCCGTTGTTTGATGAATATTTAAGCCTGCTGCTGCGCCTCGGCAGGCACCTACAGATCACAGCCACCGCACCAACCCGAAATCTTGCCGGTGTGCCAGCAGCGGATGTTTGGGAAACAACCGGAACCCATACTCGAACACACCCGCCGTTTGCGGAGTAATGCTACAGGAGTAGGTGGCTAAAGCACCTTTTTGGTGGTCAAGTTCCAGTTCATGCGTGCCGATGAGGTCGAGTTCGGTCTCGGAGCGGCGGCGGAAAAAGACGACTTCCACACCCAGATCAGACGAACTCAGGGTTTGCAGGTGCAGGGTCACGCCGGCCTCGAAATTCGCGCCTAACGGCAGCGAACGGTTGAACGTATCGGGCGCCTGCAGGTCGGTCAGTTCGATGGCATCCCAGGCGCGGCGCACGCGACTCTTCCACTCCACCAGTTCGTGCAGGGCGTGAAACTGGTTCTTCTTCAGCCGTCCGCTACGTGCCCAAAGGCGGTCGTAGTAGCGTTCCTGATAGTCGTCGAGCATACGTTTCATCACGAAATCGGGTGCAATATCGGCGATAGTATTTTTGATGTGGCGCACCCAGCGCTCGCTGATACCGGCAGCATTCTGGTCGTAGTAGGTCGGGATGATGTCGCTCTCGAGGGTGTTGTAAATCGTTTCGGCGTCGAGTTCGTTTTGCAGGGTCGGGTCGGCGTAGGTGTCGTGCTCAGGCAGTGCCCAGCCGGCGCCGGGGCGGTATCCTTCGCACCACCAGCCATCGAGCACGGAAAAGTTCATCACGCCGTTCAGCACGGCTTTCATGCCGCTGGTACCGCTGGCTTCTTTGGGCCGGGTAGGTGTGTTGAGCCAGATGTCTACACCCTGCACGAGCAGTTTGGCCATTTCCATGCCGTAGTTTTCGAGGAAAATAACCTTGCCCTTGAAGTCGGGATTTTTGGTGGTATTGTAAATGAAGCGGATGAATTCCTGCCCGCCTTTGTCGGCAGGGTGCGCCTTGCCGGCAAACAGAAACAGCACGGGCCGCTCGGCGTTGTTCACAATCTCGGCGAGGCGTTTTTCATTGGAAAACAGCAACGTAGCACGTTTGTAAGTGGCGAAGCGGCGGGCAAAGCCGATGACCAGTGCGTTGTCGCGGATGGCGTTGGTAATTTCGAAAATGCTGCGCGGGTTTTCGCCACGGCGCATGAGGTCGTCGTGCAGGCTGCGGCGCACCCAGTCGAGCAGGCGTTTTTTCAGCGTGCGGCGGATGTCCATGATCGTCGCGTCGGGCACGGCATTGATTTTCGACCAGAACTTGCGGTTCGTCTGGTCTTCCCAAAAGCCTTTGCCGAAGGTTTTGCGGTACAGGGCCAGCCACTCGGGGGCGATCCAGGTAGGGAAATGCACGCTGTTGGTGACATAGCCCACGTGCGACTCGGCGTGGTTGTACTCGGGGTATAGATCGTTGAACATCTTTTGGCTCACGGCGCCGTGCAGGCGGCTCACGCCGTTGGCTTCCACGGAGGTGTGCAAGGCGAGATGGCTCATGGAAAACCGCTCGTTGGCGTCGTCGGCTTTCACCCGGCCAAAGGCAACAAACTGCTCCCACGAGAGGTCGAGCGCGTAGGTGTAGTCGAACAGGTACTCGCGCAGGAGCGACTCCGGAAAACTGTCGTGCCCCGCCGGTACCGGCGTATGGGTGGTGAACAACTGTGTAGCGCGCACGATTTCGAGCGCCTGCTCGTAGGGCAGTTGTTTGGTTTTTAAATAATTGCGCAAGCGTTCCAGGCCAAGGAACGCCGCGTGGCCTTCGTTCAGGTGGTACAAATCCGGTTCCAGGTGCATGGCCTTAAGCGCGCGCACGCCGCCGATACCGAGCAGAATTTCCTGCCGCAGGCGGTTCTCGTTGTCGCCGCCGTACAACTGGTGGGTAATGGAACGATCCTCCCAGATGTTGTCGTCAATATCGGTGTCGAGCAGGTACAGCGGTACACGGCCCACCTGAAGCACCCACAATTTGGCCCACACGGTGCGGTCGCCGAAGTTGACATGAATTTTGATCCACTCGCCGTGGGAATTTCGCACGGGCTGTACGGGCAGTTGGGTGAATTTGGCGGCTTCCAACTGATGAATTTGCTCGCCGTGCAGGGAAAGGGACTGCTGGAAATAGCCGTAGCGGTACAGCAAACCTACCGCGATGAGGTTCACATTGCGGTCGCTGACCTCCTTGAGGTAATCGCCGGCCAAAATACCGAGTCCGCCCGAGTACAGGCGCACGCTCTGGTGCAGGCCGTATTCCATGCAGAAATAGGCCGTTTGCGGCTGCTTTTTGGCGGGCGCTTCGGCTATGTACGCGTTGAACTCCGCGAAAACACGTTTCATGCGGGCAGTGAAATCGCTGTTGTTCAGCAGTTCCTGCGCCTTTTCGATGCTCAGTTCGTCGAGCAGGGCCAGGGGATTGAAGTTCAGCGCTTCGAATTGTTGCGGGTCAATGGAGCGGAACAGTTCGATTGCCTCGTGGTTCCACGACCACCAGAGGTTGTGCGCCAGATCGCGCAGGGGCGACAGGCCGTCCGGGAGGGTGGGTTCTATGAAAATGCGCTTGAGTTTGGCGCCGTTTTGCGTCAGGTTGCCAACCATGCTGTGGAGTTGAGTCATTATTTGTCAAAAAAGGTCAAGCGTTTTCGGAGCCGGCGGCGAAGGTAAGGCGATTTGCGGAGCGTTCGTGTATTTCCGACAAAAAGCCTGCCCTCACCCGAACGCCGCCGCCACAATTTCTGCCTGTTCCTTCTCGTGTTTCTTTGCAAACCCCGTAGCCGGGCTGGCTGCCGAGGGGCGGCTGATGCGCGTCCAGCCGTACTCGCCGTGGTTCAGGGCGAGGTAGCCCCAGGCGCCCATGTTGGCAGGTTCTTCCTGTACCCAGTACAGTTTGGCCTTGGCGTATTTCTTCAGCAACGCCTCGAACTGCACTTTCGGGAATGGGTAAATCTGCTCCAGCCGGACAATAGCCACGTCCGTGCGTTTTTCTTCTTCCTGGCGCTTGCGCAGGTCGTAGTACACCTTGCCGGAGCACACGAGCAGGCGTTTCACTTTTTTCGGATCGGCAGCAGTGTCGTCTAGGATTTCGCGGAAGCGGGTACCGGCACTGATTTCTTCCAGCAGACCGAGGTTGTACGGCGCGCGCAGGCCGGATTTGGGCGACATCACGATGAGCGGTTTGCGGAACGGACGCGCCAACTGGCGGCGCATGAGGTGGAAAAAGTTACTCGCCGAAGTCACGTTGGCCACCGTCACGTTGTTGCCGGCGCAGCCCTGCAGGTACCGTTCGAGGCGGGCCGAGGAGTGTTCGGGACCTTGCCCTTCGTAGCCGTGGGGCAGCAGCATGACGAGTCCGTTCATACGCCGCCACTTGGTTTCGCCGGCGAGGATGAACTGGTCAATAATCGTAGAGGCGCCGTTGGCGAAGTCGCCGAACTGGGCTTCCCAGATCACCAGCGCATCGGGATTGGCGTATGCATAGCCGTATTCGAAGCCGAGCACGGCGTATTCCGAGAGCAGGGAATTGTAAATCAGGAAGCGGCCCGAGTTGTCGGAAAGTCCGTCGAGCCGGTTGATGCGGTTGTAACTGACGGCGTCAATGGGGCAGGAGTGCCTGTGGCTGAAGGTGCCGCGCTTCACGTCCTGGCCGCTCATGCGCACGTCTTTGCCTTCGAGCAGGATGGAGCCATAAGCCAGTAGTTCGCCCAGTGCCCAGTCTATCTGGCCGTTTTGCACCAGTGCGCGCTGGCCGTCGAGCACTTTGGCAATTTGCGGCAGCGGATTGAAATCCTTTGGCAGTTTGAGCAAATGATCAAGCAGCCGGTCGAGCGTTTTTCGGGAAATACCGGTCTCGGGCGAATGCTGAAACGCTGCGTCGTCGGTAGTGATTTGCAGGGCTTTCCAGGCCAATTCGGTTTCCTGGTAGGCATAAGGAAGTTTGTTTTGGCGGGCATTGTCGAGGCGGGCCTGCAAGTCGGCGCGGAAAGACGATTCCATTTCCTTCGCCAGGGCGGCGTCCACGTCGCCGCGTTGCACGAGGCGGGCATTGTACACCTCGCGCGGGTTGGGGTGGTTGCCGATCACGGCGTACAGGTCGGGTTGGGTGAAACGCGGCTCGTCGCTTTCGTTGTGGCCGTACTTGCGGTAGCACACCATGTCAATAAACACATCGGAATTGAACTTCTGGCGGTACTCTGTGGCCAGTTCCACGGCGTACACGACGGCTTCGGGGTCGTCGCCGTTCACGTGGAAAACGGGGGCTTGCACCACTTCGGCCACCGAGGTGCAGTAGGTGCTGGAGCGCCCTTCGTCCCAGCCGGTGGTGAAACCGATCTGGTTGTTGATGACAAAATGCAGCGTGCCGCCAGTGTAGTAGCCCGGCAACTGGCTCATCTGGATGATTTCGTACACGATGCCCTGCCCGGCAACGGCGGCGTCGCCGTGGATGAGGATGGGCAGGATGTGGTCGTACTCGGAGCCGTACAGCGCGTCGGCTTTGGCGCGGGCAAAGCCCAGCACCACGGGGTCCACGGCTTCGAGGTGCGACGGATTGGGCAGGAGTTTGAGGTACACGTCCTTGCCGTGCGCGGTTTTCACCTGGGAGGAAAACCCGAGGTGGTATTTCACGTCGCCGTCGCCGAAACTCTGGTCGGGGATGTTTTTGCTTTCAAATTCGGTAAAAATCTGCTCGTAGGTTTTGCCCATTGTGTTGGCCAGCACGTTCAGTCGTCCGCGGTGGGCCATGCCGATCACGATTTCCTGTACCGGAATTTCGGACTCCACGGCGGCGCTGATGACGGCATCAAGCGCAGGAATAGTGGCCTCGCCGCCTTCGAGCGAGAAGCGTTTCTGACCCACGAATTTGGTGTGCAGGAACTGCTCGAACACTACGGAGCCGTTCAGTTTTTCCAGAATTCGCCGTTTTTTCTCCACGGGGAAGCCGAAGTCCTCGGCGAGGTTACGGCCTTCCACTTTTTCACGCAGCCAGTACAGGCGTTCTTTGTCGTGAATGTGCGCGGTCTCAAAGCCAATGTTTTTGCAATAGATATTTTTCAGGCGTGCCAGGATATCGCGCAGGGGAGCGTTGGGCAGACCTATTTCCACGCCGGCGGCAAAGGGGCGGTCCAAATCGGACTCGCTCAACCCATAGTCTGCCAGATCAAGTTTTGGCTTGCGGTCTTTGCGGGGCTTGATCGGATTGGTGGTAGAGAGTTTGTGTCCCCGTGTACGGTAGCCGTGGATGAGGGCGAGTACGGCGAATTCGCGGCTCAGGTCGGCGGCGGGTGCGCTGCCGGTGGAGGCGCCGTTTCCATTGGCAGATGTCAGGGCAAAATCGAAGCCTTTAAAAAAGGCGCCCCAGTCGGATTCCACGGATTCCGGGTTGGCCTGCCACGATCGGTACAGGGATTCGATGTACTGCGGATGCGCATTAAATACTGCGGAAGTATCTTTCATTTTTTGATAAACGTTAAAAAATCAAGCAATTAGGGCAAAAACGCGGCAAAACTAAGGCTTTCGGCGGGAAATGACTTGCAAGCACTGTCGGCATTTTTTTAGGGGGTGGTATTATTTTTCTGGTGAAAAGAAATACCTTTGCCCGCCCTAAAAACAAGGGTATTGTTTTTTAGCATATTACATTCAGGAATTTCAACGATTTAGATCAATATGGCACACCACCGTTCAGCACTGAAGCGCATCCGTCAAAATTCGAAACGCCGCTTGCAGAACCGTTACTACAAAAAATCCGCGCGTACGGCCATCAAAAACCTGCGCAGTCTGAAGAACAAATCAGAGGCTATTGAGTTCTTGCCGAAAATTATCAGCATGGTAGACCGGCTGGCAAAACGCGGCAGCATTCACCGCAACAAGGCATCCAACCTGAAAAGCGGCCTGACGAAATTCGTCAACGCCCTTGCCTGATTGGTCAAACGGGACTTCCGTTACGGCTATTTTGCCGAAAAAAAGTGAAGACATGGGTTCGACTCGTGTCTTCACTTTTTTAGTTTCCGGTTGGAAGATTTCAGGTTTCTGGTTGGAAGGTTTCTGGTTGGAAGGTTCTTAAAACATTGGGCTAATACCCTACTTTCGCCCTCCAACCAGAAACCCTCCAACCAGAAACCTTCCAACCAGAAACCCTCCAACCTAAAAACATGCAAACCGCCGACCTGCTCAAAAAAGTCCGCAAGATCGAGATCAAGGCCCGGGGCCTGAGCAGCCACCTGTTCACCGGCGGCTACCACAGTGCATTCAAAGGCCGGGGTATGTCGTTCAGCGAGGTGCGGCTGTACTACCCGGGCGACGACGTGCGGGCTATTGACTGGAATGTGACGGCCCGAACCGGCGAACCGTACATCAAGGTTTTTGAGGAAGAGCGCGAAAACACGGTCATGCTGCTGGTGGACCTGAGCGGCTCCACAGCGTTCGGTAGCCACGCCCAGTTCAAGGAGGAATACCTGACGGAACTCTGCGCCGTGCTGGCGTTTTCGGCCATCGCCAACAACGACAAGGTGGGCGTCGTGCTGTTTTCCGACCGGATCGAACTGTTCATCCCGCCCAAAAAAGGCAAGCAACACATCCTGCGCATCATCCGGGAAATTCTGTCGGCCAAACCATCCGGACGCGGCACCGACTTGGCCGGCGCCTTGCGTTTCATGCACAATGTGTTGAAAAAACGCAGCGTGTGCTTCCTGCTGTCCGATTTTTTGGCCGACCGCTACGAAGACGCGCTGCGCATACTGGCGAACCGGCACGACTGCATCGGTATCCACTGCTGGGATATGCTGGAGCGCGACCTGCCCGACGTGGGCGTACTGCGCGTAGCCGACGCCGAATCGGGCGAACAAGCCTGGTTGGACACCACCAGTACCCGCCTGCGTCACCAGTACCAGCATACGTTTGAAGTACACCGCAGTGCGACGCAAGCGATGTTCCGCCGCGCCGGCGCCGATTTTTTGAGCCTGTGTACCAACCAGCCGTATGTGCGTGCCCTGCTGCGTTTTTTTGCTCAACGTTCCAAAATCGTGGCGCATGGGTAAAATACCGGTCATTTGGTTTGCCTCGATACTCGCCGTTATTTGCCTTCCCGGTACGGCAATGGGGCAGGTGCGTGCCAATGCTGCATTTGATCCCGAACGGGTAGAGGTGGGCGATACATTTGCACTTCGCGTACTGGTTTCGGGAACTACCGTGACGCCGCAGCGCGTCAATTTCGCCGCCTGGCAACGGGCTTTCCCTCCCGACAACATCCTCGCCCGCTCCACCTGGCAACATTCCGGCAACAAATGGGTGCAGCATTTTTCGCTGATTGCACTGGACACCGCCTCCCTGCTGTTGCCACCGCTGACGGTACACCTGCACCTCGGCGATACCGTACCGACCAATCCGGTACGGCTGACCGTGACGGCCACTACGACTTCGTCGGATATCCGCGACCTGGAAACTATCCGGGACATCCGCCGGGAACCCACGCTGTGGTACGATTACTGGCCCTGGGCGGCAGCAGCATTTGTTGTGCTGTTAGTGTTGTATCGCCTGATCCGACGCCGGAAAAAACCACAGCGACCGGCGCCGATTCCGGTTGCGCCGGAGCCACTCGCACCGTCCCCGCAGGAAATTGCCTTGAAACAATTAGAAGCACTGGAGCGCGAAAAACCCTGGCAAAAAGGGCGCCTGCTCGAATATTACGCGGCGCTGAGCATGATTGTCCGGGAGTACCTCGAACACCGGTACGGCATCCCGGCGACGGAATCCACGACCGGGGAAATCGCGGCCTTGCTGAAACACACCGACTTCCCGGACATGCACAAGGCTGCGCTGGATGTGTTGCTTCAGAAATCCGATTTGGTCAAATTTGCCGACACGGTTCCTGCCGGCGACTACCACGTGCAGGCGCTGGCCAAGGCAAAGCAGTTGGTGGGTCAGAACTAAGTTCCCGAAATGTACTGCTCCAGAAACTGGATATGGTTGGTTTGCTCCTGAATGATGGCGTTCACGATGTCGCCGATGCTGAGCAGCCCGACCACTTTGTCTTCGTCTACCACCGGGAGGTGTCGGATACGTTTGCTGCTGAACAGGTTCATGCAGTCCTCAATCGTCATTTTTGATGTAACGGAGAACACATTGGCGGTCATCACCTCGGTGACGGGAGTACTTTTGGCTTTGCGGCCCTGGATAATTCCCTTTCTGGCATAGTCGCGTTCGGAAAAAATACCGGCCAGGCGCTCTCCGTCCATCACCAGCACGGCGCCGATATTTTTTTCGGCCATCAGTTCGAGTGCTTCGATGACCATGTGGTTGGGCGTAACCGTCCAGGTAACTTGATTTCGTTTTCCTTCCAAAAGTTTACTAACCGACAGCATAGATGAGTGAAAAAAAGGTGAACGATGAATATTCAGGAATTAATTGGCCGGCCAAGGTAGGATGCAAAATTTTACCCACCAAAAAAATGGCGTCGGGCTTTTGTCATTCGTTCACCTGATTTTCATCAAATTGCCATTTCAGTCTCGCCGAGTGCCAAAAGCAGGAGGAACTCTCCCTGCGTGGCAGGCATCACCGACAGGCGCGGGTTGCGAACAAGCAAGAACTGCTGCAAGTCCGGATGGGCTTTGATTTCGGCCAGCGACACCGGGCGTTTCAGCGGACAAACCGGTTCCAGGTCTACCGCCGACCAGTCGCCTTTTTCTGCCGTCGGGTCGGGGTAATGTTCCGTGCTTACCCGCGCGATGCCGACGATTTCCAGTCCGATGTTGCTGTGGTAAAACAGGCAGAGGTCGCCAACCTTCATGGCACGCAGGTTGTTGCGAGCCTGGTAGTTGCGCACACCGTCCCAGCGGGCATTGCCTTCAACGACAAGCCGCTCAAAACTGTACACGTCGGGTTCGGATTTTACAAGCCAGAAGTTCATAAGTGATTATTTTCCGAGCAGGATTTTCTGTTCAATTTTGGTAGTGGAATAGCCGTCCACAAAGGGCAGGCTGCGCACGGCGCCGCCCCGGGCCAACACGAGGTCCGAGCCGATGATCTGTTCGGGTTTCCAGTCGCCGCCTTTCACGAGCACATCGGGCTGCACCGTTTTAATGAGTTCCAGCGGCGTGTCTTCCGGGAAAAACACCACGGCGTCCACCACCTCAAGCGCGGCAAGCAGGTGGGCGCGAGTGGCTTCATCGTTGATCGGGCGTGTAGCTCCCTTGAGCCGCCGCACCGAGTCGCCGCTGTTGAGGCCGATCACCAGACGGTCGCCGAGGTCGCGCGCTTCGGCGAGGTAGTGCAGGTGGCCGAAGTGCAAAATATCGAAGCAGCCGTTGGTGAAAACGATGCGCTCGCCGGCAGCATGCCATTGAGCAACCGCATCGCGTATTTGCTCGGCGGTTTTTATTTTTTGATGAATGTGTGCAAATCTGCTCATGTCGTTTGGATGGTTTCTGGTTGGAGGGTTAGAAGGTTTCTGGTTAGAAGGTTTCTGGTCGGAGGTTTTTTTTGCCGCTGTTGGCGTCCCGCCAATAGCAATGGCGGAGACCGATGCCAAACCTGACGTACGACCTGCGACGACTCCCCGCACTTCGAGAGATTTTTACGTTGGTTGTGCGTCAAATTGCTGGAACAAGCAGGCACATCCAACTTCGCAGTTGCTGTTGGCGGGACGCCAACAGCGGCACAAAGTTACGGGTTGGCGAACCCGAAACCTTCAAACCAGAAACCTTCAAATCCTCTAACCAGAAACCTTTTTATTCAAAACAGGCAGCAACAGCAAAGCAAGCAGCCCTGCTACGATGTTGTAAAAAATCTGAATGGCAAAAAACGCGATGTTGGCATACGAAAATGCATCGCTGCCGTCAATGGCATAAAGTGCGAGTCCTGCGATGGCCAGCGCATGGAACGACCCCATGCCGCCGGGCGCCGGAATGACAAAGCCCAAAGTGCCAAACACAAAGACCATCAGTGCGGCGCCGGGGTCGAGGTGTGCCGTGGGTGGAAAAGCCTTGAGGTTGAACCAGCACTGCAAATAAAACATCAGCCAGATGCCTACCGAATACGCCACGAACAGCCCCGCATTGCGAAGCCGGAACACGCTGCGCAACCCGTCCCAAAAACCTTCAATTAAGTTGGCGATCCGTTGAAAAAGGGGCAATGCAGCAATTTTTTTTTGGAAAAGCCAGGCAAGCCCTCCGCCCAAAACCAGAACAGCAAGGGCGGCCAGCACCAGCGGGCTTTGCCAGATATTTCCACCCCCGCTTTGCCGGTTCGTGATAAAATGGAGCAACGTATCCGCCTCGAACAGAAACGCCAGCCCTACCACAAGGCCGAGGCACACGAAATCCATCAACCGGTCCACCACCAGCGTGCCCATCACCCGCTCCATCGGGATGCGTTCGTAACGCGCGAGCGCGCCGGCACGCACCACCTCACCCATACGCGGAAAGCCAAGGTTGGCAAAATAGCCGAGCAGGATGGTCAGAAAACTGTTGGCAAAACGCACGCGGTAGCCCATCGGCTCCAGCAGCATTTGCCAGCGCCACGCCCGAAACATATTGCTCACCGTAAACGCCGTGACCACAAGCACCATCCAGCCGAGATGCACGGTGGAAAAATCGTGCAGCAACTTGTCTATCAGGCTGCACTGGTCGGCAGGCACGCCGTCGAGGCGGCATTGTTCCTGAAACGCGGCGTTCTGGCTGCGAAACACAAGCCCCAGAATCGTCACGCCGATACCGAGAAAAAACACGAACCGGAGCGCGCTTTTGAGTTTTGGAGACATTCGATTGATTCGATTGATTCGATTGATTCGATTGATTCGATTGATTCGATTGATTCGATTGATTCGATTGATTCGATTGATTCGCGAATTTATTTAAGGGAGCATTTTAAGCCCACGGACTTATCCGTGGGGCAAAGGTGGCCAAAAATATCGAACAGGGAAGTGAGCGTGGCAAGTCCTGGACGGACGCTGGTTAGTTCATTTGCATTTTTTCCAGCAATCCGGCGGCTATACCGGCAGCGAACCGGTCGAACTGCCGTATAGCGTCCAGTTCCAGATCGAGCAATTGCGGAAACTGTTCGTATGAAAAATCGAGCAACAGTTTTTTCAGGGCTTTTGTGTGCGGATCATCGCCGGCTGCCGGGACTTCGGGTGCCTGGCCGTTCAGTATGGCCTCGGCGGTGGAAAGAAGGCGCCCCGCTTCGGATCGGGCAGTTGCGGTAAAATTCCGGAGATCGGCATCGCTGCGTTCGTGGAATTCGGGGATGTGTTCAAAGGCGTAGTTGCGCAGGTCGAGCGCCAGGTCGCTGATGCGTCCCTGACGGCTGAGCGCGTGGCGTTCGGCTTCGCGTTCGGCGTCGAGGGAACCGTAGGTGCCGCGTTCGCCGGCGCGTTTGTCTATCCAGTTACCGCTTTCCTCGTGGCGTTCTTCGCGTAGCCAGGTTTTTTTTTCGTGGCGGCGGTGCAGCAGACCGGCTATCAGCACCACAAGTAGGAACAGACCGAAAACAATACCCATGGGAAGCGTTTGTGTTTGAGTGGCAACCGAAGGAAATCGCCGGGGGCAAAAGTATGCCGGGAATATTTCAGAGCGGACGAGACATATGGGCAAAAAAAAACCGCGGCGCTCGTTTGCGCCGCGGCGGTTTCCCGTATAATCTCATGAAAAGTCACAATTGAGTGGTTAATGAGGTACCGCTTCTTTTCCTATCTCCGCCGTTCGCTCTCATTAACGGTACAAAAGTGCAGGGCATTGTTTCGCCGGCAAAGGACAAAAAACGACGTTTGTTGATTCGTTTTTTTTACGGTTTTTTCCAGGCATTTGGAATCGTAAAAAACTAAAAAACTGGTTTTCAGTTTTTTGAAATTCCAGGCAAGGCTTATTTAACTTCCGAATCGTTTTTTTTGTTGAGAATAAATTGATTTTAAATACCTGTTTTTTCTTGAAAAAACTTTTTCAGTGCCAAAAAATCAATCAAATCACTGCAATCAGGCTTCATCTCCTCATCGCACCACCGCTACCGGCATGGCCGGATCGTAGCCGCCCTTGATGACCGGGCTTTGACGGTTGCCGGTGTAGGCCCGCACGTTTTCGTAGATGTACTCGTAAATTTCCTGTACCGATACAATCTTATCCTTGTTCTTGTCGGCCTCACCTTTCAGCCCCCGGATGAGGAAGTGGCTGAACACACCCTGACGAAGGCCGGCCGACTCCAGCGAGGTTTCATCTGCTTTGGACGACATGATAAGCGCCGTGCCGGACACAGCCTTGGACAATGTCTGGTAATACTGACTCAGCACAGGCTCCGGTTCGCCGGAGCGCATGGCAAAAATGCTGCCCGAATGACAGGCATCGGCGATACAGAGTTTGTACTTGGCCTTGCACTTGTTGAACAGCGCCGCGATTTCCTCATGCCCGACTTTGTTGTTGTAGCCATCGAAGTCAATCGGCAGGAAGGAGCCGTTCAGGCCATGGCCGGAAAAATAGAACAGGACGAGGTCGTTCGGCCCGGCTTTGTCGAACACTTCCTGCAG
>JAEUUV010000172.1 GCA_016787285.1 Saprospiraceae bacterium
GATCGTGACCGATTCCAAGGGCTGCTCCACAGTTGCAGGCCCGTTTGTGGTAGACGATCTGGTGAGCACCGGCACTCCGGACTGGTCCAAATTAGTGTCGGTGTACCCCAATCCGACGGCGGGCTGGGTCAATGTGGCACTGCCGGATGATGCCCTGAGCACGGCAGACCTGCGATTCCTCGTGTTCGACGCCACAGGCCGCCTGGTGCTGGAACAGCGCACGGCAGTGCAAAAGCAAACGGCTTTGGACTGGTCGGTACTGGCCGACGGGATGTACACCCTGCTCATTCGCACCGATCGCGGGCAGGCCGCTTTCAAAGTCGTGCTGGATCGGTGACATAAGGGCAGTTTTAGTATTTTTTCAACTGTTTATGCAGGATGCCCAGGCATGCAGATATCCGCTGCATGCCTGGGCTAACTTTTTATTTCCGCCACGCGATGGATGCCATTGACGAACAGGTTTTTCCAGCCCTCACGCGGAGTTTACAGGAGATACAAAAAAGAAAAGGCACAACAAAATCGTCTTTGGGAAAAAACCGACATTTTTTGTTCGTATAAAAATTTAAAAATCATCAAATCAAGCGCACAATTTTGCGATTAACCTCGCAAAGGCAAATATTTTTTTGGATTTTGATTAAATTTTTAAAACAGTTCAAAAATCGATTTTATGGAAAAACTCTACCTCCCACGCACCTTTCTGACACTAATGTTACTTGCTGGCCTTGCTGTCGGCAAGAACCTCCATGCACAGGCGTCCCACAATAAATTTGGGGTTGCCAAGTCTGCAGACACCTCAACCCCTGCTGGTGCTTCGCCGTGTCCGTTTGAAGCAGAAGCAGGACCCGATTTTTATGTTTGTAACCAGGATGAGATAATTGTTCCGCTCACGGGAAGCATTAAAAACACACTGGGTTTTCCGGGTAGTCCAATAAAGTATTACTGGGAGGGAGGGTTTCCGAACAGCCTGATTTATTATGCGGGAACCAATCAAACCACTACGTACAAATTTCTGGTTTGGAGTTTCGACTCCACCATCAATCTGATCCAAAACCCCATGTTTGAAGAAGGTAATGTCGGCTTTCACTCAGACCTCAAATATAGTCCGGGCGACCTTGTTCCGACCGATCGTTATGATGTATTGGGCAAACCTCAGGATGCCAATCCTGCTTACCCGGGATGTATTGATCATACTCCCGATCCTGGATACTTGATGCTGGCAACCAGCTCTTCAAAAGTCAATCAGATAATTTGGGCCCAGTCTGTATCTGTTGACCCGAATACAGAGTATTTATTCTCAGGTTGGGCAACACGATTGCAGTTTAAAGGAGCACTGAGAATTGAGATAAATGGTGTTACACAAACATATATTCCCCCTGGCTCCTGCAATTGGGGGAATTTCAGAATGCCATGGAACAGTGGCGCCAGTTCGGTAGCAAATCTGTCCATTACCCAGATCGGATCTGTTTTTTCCTTTAATGCAAATGCCATTGACGACCTGTACTTCGGCCCATTGTGCAAGTCCGAAGATGAAATGACAATACATTTTACCTCCGTGGAAGCCGTTGCCGAACCGGCTCCTTCGCTCCATTTTTGTGAGGACTTCGAAATGACGCTCAGCGGCGAAGGCTCTACAGTCGGGCCGGATATTGCTTACCAATGGTCAACTCCCGACGGCAATATTGTTTCCGGCGAAAACACCCTCCATCCGGTTATTAACGCCCCGGGCACATACACGCTGTTGGTCATGAATACCGACCCGAACTACTCAAATTGTTCTGCTACAGCAACCACCGTCGTCATCGAGGCACAAAATCAAGTCTCTGCGTTTATTGCCACCACCCAATCCCTGAACTGTGTCCAAAAGCAAATGACACTCATTGGCAACGCCTCCCCCGGTGGGAATTATTCCTACCAATGGAGTACTGATGACGGCAACATTGTAAGCGGAGCAACTGCCAAAAATGCACAAATTAATGCCGGAGGTACCTACACGTTGCTGGTAACCGACCTAACTACGGGCTGCACCTCGGTTGCTGAAAGAGAAGTCGTGGTGGACACCATCCCACCAAAAGCAGAAGCCAACGGCAACCCGATCAACTGCCTGCTGCCGGAATCCGTTCTTTCCGGTGTCGGGTCATCGTCGGGCCTCGGCATTTACTACAACTGGACTACCCCCGATGGCAATATCGTATCCGGCAAAGACAGCATTATTGCCAGAGCCGACGCTGCCGGCATGTACATCCTTAAGGTAACCAACGGCAACAACCTCTGCACCAAAACCGATACGGTACTTGTGACACAAAACACAGCAATTCCTGTTATCGAAATCGGGCCGGCGGAAGACGTTTCCTGTCTCGTGCCGCTGGTCACCCTGAGTGCTGCACAGGATACCTCCAATCCACATTTAATTTATGCCTGGCTCGCGTCTCCCGGCGCCAATATCGTAAGCGGAGAAAATACACCAACGCCCACGGTCAATGCGCCAGGCTGGTACTACCTGCTGCTTTCCGACACCTTGAATGGCTGTACAGCAACAGATTCCATTCAGGTAGATGCCGATACGGAAGCCATTGTGGCAATAGCCAATGCTCCCGATGCCATCACATGCGTCGCCCAGTCTGTCCTGCTCAATACGAACGGCTCGACCAATCTGCCGGGACTTACCTACACCTGGACTACAGCCGACGGCAACATCGTGAGCGGCGCCGACACACCTACTCCAACGGTGGATCAATCCGGCACCTATCAACTCTGGATTTCCAACCCCGATAACGGTTGCACCGCCACCGACATCGCAGTAGTCGCTCTGAATACCGTGCCGCCCCCGGTTTCCATCGCTACTTCGCCGGCATTTACCTGTGTGTTGACCCAACAGTTTTTGCAAGGCCAAAATGCAGTGCCTTCAGGCAACTTCTCGTACGCATGGACGGCCTCCAACGGCGGCAATATTCTCGGAGGTGAAACCACGCTTCAACCGGAAATTAATGCGCCGGGCACCTACACCCTGCTGGCCACCAACCTGACAACCGGCTGCACAGCCACCGTAGCAGCCGAGATCGGGCAGGACGTAGCACAACCGGAAATCGGCATTGAGCCACCGGCAGTACTGACCTGTGCGCTCACTACTCTGGATTTGCAGGGCACCAATGCCTCGCCTTCCGGCAATTTCTCCTACCAATGGACAGCATCCAACGGCGGAAATATTCTGGCCGGCGGAAACACCCTCCAGCCGGAAATCAACGCAGCAGGCACCTACAACCTGCTGGCCACCAATACAACCAACGGTTGCACGGCTGTGGCCGAAACACAAGTGGATGCCGACGGTGATGCACCGGATGCCGCTCTCTCCGTAGCAGGAACGCTGGATTGCAATTTCACGCCCGTCAACCTGAGCAATACCTCCAACACTGATCCTGCCCTTCTCGACCACAGCTGGACGGCGCCCGACGGCAGCACCACAAACACTGGCGCCAACCCGATACTTCCGGCCACTCAGCCGGGCACTTACCTGCTCACGCTGACAAACACGCAAAACGGTTGTACCTCCACCGCCGAAGCCACCGTCGGGCAGGACGAACCCGTGTCTGCCGACCTGATCTCACAAAGCGACGCTACCTGCTTCGGCGCTTCCGATGGATCGCTCAGCGTATCCGGCTCTGGAGGCGATGGGGTATTCACCTACCTGTGGGACTTTGGCGACTCCACGCCCACCGCCGACAATCTGGCCGCCGGAACATACACGGTCGTGGTGACCGACGGCTCCGGCTGCACGGCTACTGCCATCGGCACCGTCGGCCAGCCCGATCCCGTGGCGCCCAATGCCACCAGCACTGCGCCGACCTTCCAGGGCGGCTCCGACGGCACGGCCTCGGCAGCCCCGAGCGGCGGCACCGGGCCTTACACCTACGAGTGGACGGGCGGTTCCACCAGCCAGACCATCATCGGCCTCTCCGCCGGTAATTACACCGTGACCGTCACCGACGCCAACGGCTGCACCGCTCAACAGACAGTCAATGTCTTCGGCGGCGCCTGTGATTTGTCCGCCCAAACCGTTTCCTCCGACCCGGCCTGCCATGGCGCTTCCGGCGGCACGGCTACCGCCATACCCGGCGGCGGTACCTCGCCCTTCACCTTCCTGTGGAACGACGGACAAACCACCCAGACTGCTACCGGCCTCGGGGCCGACACCTACACCGTAGTCGTCTCCGACGCCAACGGCTGCACCGTGGACGCCCATGTCACCCTGAGCGAGCCACCGCTGCTGACACTGTCCGAAGGCCTCGTGACCGACGCGTCCTGTCCCGACACACCGGACGGTTCCGCTACCGTGATTGCCGGCGGCGGAACGGGCAACATCGCCATCCTGTGGAGCAACGGCGAAACCGGGCCGACGGCCAACGCACTTCCCGCCGGCCCGCACACCGCCACGGCTACCGACGAAAACGGCTGCACAACCGAACTGAACGTTTCTGTGCTGGCCAACGACACCGAAGCCCCGGTACTCACCGGCGGCCCGGTAACCCTGCCCCTTGGCCCGGCGGGCGTTATCAGCCTGACCTTGCAAAACCTCGGCGTGACGGCCACCGACAACTGCGAACTGGCCGGCGACGACATCGTGCCGCCCAATTTCGACTGCCTGCAGTTGGGCACACACACCGTAACCGTCACGGCCTACGATGCCGCCGGCAACAGCAGCAGCCTGAACATTCAGGTAAAAATTGTGGATGATCTGGCACCGGAGGTGACCTGCCCGGCAAACATCGTGCAGTGCGCCGACAACCGCACCGTGCAGTATCTGGCGCCGGTAGCCACCGACAACTGCCTGATGCTCGGCGGATTTTTTGAACTGCTCGAAGGACTCCCCAGCGGCTCGCAGTTCCCCACCGGCACTACATTCACGACGTACACGTTCACCGACGCAAGCGGCAACGTAGGCGGCTGCTCGTTCACGGTCACCATCCTGACGCCGATCACCGTAGCAGTAGACGAACTGGCCCACGACGTGGGCGGGCAGGGTATTGGAAAAATTCTGGTAAGCACCGGCGGCAGTCAGCCGGGCTACACCTACGAGTGGAAACGCGACGGACAAACCGTGGCCACCACAGAAGACCTCGTGGGCGTGAACGCCGGCACCTACACCCTGATCGTGACCGATTCCAAGGGCTGCTCCACAGTTGCAGGCCCGTTTGTGGTAGACGATCTGGTGAGCACCGGCACTCCGGACTGGTCCAAATTAGTGTCGGTGTACCCCAATCCGACGGCGGGCTGGGTC
>JAEUUV010000186.1 GCA_016787285.1 Saprospiraceae bacterium
ATGCCGCAGAGTGCACCGGTCAGCAATTCGCTTTTGAAATTGGCGCCGCCGGAGACGAGTTTCACCACAAACGAAAGCGTGGCGGCTGCCAGCATAACCAGCACGGGACTCAGTCCTATGGACAGGAAACTCGAAAAACTCATGTAGTCCCGCATATCGCCGACCAAAATATAACTGCCGGCAAAGTACAGCACGAACACCGTGGCGAAGAGTATGCCGGCTTGCATGGGCGCTTTTTCCGAAGGATTGGTGAAAAATGCGCGCAGGCCGTTGATCGGGTCGGTGAAAAAGTAAAGGAGCAGGTTTTTGAAGTCGCGCTGGTAAAAATCGCGCACTTCAGCGGTGAATTGCTGGGGGTTCGGGTTGTTTGCCTGATAATTTTCCATGATGAAAAAGTTGAGTGTGTGAGCAGATAGATCGGTTCGGGGGCTACTTCGATCCGGTTTTTCGGGTTACCATCTTTACCCAGTCGTGCAGGTATGTGTCGTCAATGGCTACGACCTGCCTGCCGCTCAGGCGGCTGTTCGGGCGAATGCGGGTTTCGCCGAGCGCGTCGTTGACGCAGTGCATGACTAATTCCGTGCAGTAAAAAGCCGTGGTGTCGGCAGCGTCGAATTCCAGATCAAACGGAACACGGCGTTCGCTGTACCCAAGCGCTTTGGCGGCGATATCCTGGCCGGTTTGTTCCCTGGCCTGCACGCGGTAAACCGCCCAGTCGTGCGCTTCTTTCAGGAATCCGGCCAGCGGCTCCGTGCGCACATGGCCTTGCCCGGTGTAGTCGTTTGCCTCGGCGTGTACCACCTGTGCCGGGCTACCGTTGTCCGGCATGATGACGATGCCTACATGCGAATAGCGCTTTTCGTGCTGCGACACATCCCGAAAATAAGCCGAGTACACGCCGTTGCCGAAGCGGTACACCAGGTCGCCGGTCAGGAGGAGCGAGTCGTCCGGTGTTGTCGGACGACCCGGCTCTTCGGCAGGCCTGTGGCAGGCGACGAGTGTCGGCAGCAGGGCGAGCAGGATCATTTTTCCATACGCGCGTCCACTTTCCATTTGCCGTCCACTTTAGCCATTTGCAATTTGGTTTCCGCGTCCGGGGCGAGTTTGGTGTCGGTGTAAAACACCCAGGCCTGATCGCCGACCACCGAGTCGCGCAGCACCATGTACCTGCCGGATTGGGCCGGTTGTGGGTCCATATTGCGAATCGTGTTGACCACCATAATTGCCGTGGGGGTGCAGTACTGCATGGCTTTGTCGTACTCCTTGGTGGCCAAGCACTCCAGAAACTTGCCGGCGATACCGGTCGGGGTGTTGCTGCCGCAAGCCGTCAGCAGAAGGGAAAGGGTGAGGAAAAGCACCGGATTTTTCATGTGTGAAAACAATTTTGAAGTGAGAAGGAAAGTCCGCCCGAATTGTCGGGGCGTTTTCCTGTTTGTTCCCTTCAAAATTGGAAAGGTGCCCAGGCTGCTGAAAAAAAATTAAAACCGCCGCACCAGCGCGAATACTTGCTTTTCCTGCGGTACGAGTGTTTTTTTGAAACCTGCCGGCTATGTGTGGCGCAGCAAATCCCGCAGCGAACCGAACACCCGTTCCAGTACGCGGCGGTCGTCGGTGGCGACGCGATGTGGCTATGAGTGGGAGGACATATATCTTCTGAGGTAAACGGCAAAGTCATTCATGCCGTTTTTATCTGAAACGTTATACATCAGTACCATTTCTCCATCCAGAATTTCTGTTAGTTGTAATTCAACAACGGTTAAACCTTCATGTGGTGTGTTAACCATTTGGATCATTCGCTCCTGTGACCCGATTAGGATATAAGGGAGATATTTTTGTTCTTTTGCGGTTCGAATTTCCCAAAGCAGGTGCTCAGTGGGATGTGAGATGTCTATAATACTTATATGTACATGTTTGAAAGACTCACGAACGACCAGTTGCCAGATACCATCAGCCACTTTTAAAACAACCAAGCGCGGCGCAAATGTGGCTGAAAACATTTTGTTGATACGTTTGTATGTGGCATCAATGTCTTTTTCCCGAAGCACTTGCCAGGCTTTGTTGTGCTCGGGACGACTGGCATACCTGTACGACACGCCGTAAAACAGGGTTGAAGATGCTGATACGGCGGCAAATAACAAAGTTGTTCCCAGTAATAAACCTGAAAGCAGGAAAAGGAAACCCACCCAAAAAATGAAACTGAATATGGTGGAAAAGAACGCTGAAATATTGGCTTCTATCGCGCCACGTCCTTCTGATGTATGTTTTTCGACAGTCTTGTCATAAATATCCGATCCATTGAAATTGTCAAAATAATTGGGCAGGTAAACGTTCAAGACATATAAAAAAAGCGCGATAGCAGCAAGGGTAACTATAATGCCGGTCCATTGCCCGCGGTTATAGGTTCTTTTGACAGACTCCGGCACTCCAACCGGACTTATTTTGCCATCGTCAAGCGTAATTAAACGCATATTTTTCCCCATAGCGGTACTTACCGCGAAGGTCAGTGTCCGGTATGCACCCTCGAATCCAAACTTACGCAGAAAAAGTACCCGCCTTCTTTTGCCTTGCTTCACCCGGTATCCCAGTTTGATAACCAGTACCGATAAGATAGTAAAGCCAATGATCCCGCCGATGTAATCGAGTATTAGACCTGTGGGAACTTCAAGTGAGCTATTGGAGGCAATTATTACCAAGAATAGTAAAAGCAACGCAGGTGCTAACAAAATAACTCCCAATGCTATGATGCACACGCCGACAATATTGCCAACGAGACGGAACAGTCCGTACAGGCAGGAGGAAGGGACTTTGGTTGTTAGGTAAATAGGCATGGGTTTGAGGTGGTTTAATTGTACATAAGGGAATGGTTACGCAGACCATGCGTAGGTTTCTCCTTCCAGAGTCAACACAAACAGCACATCTTCAATTTGCTCCTCTTTAAGCCATTGTCGGATTTTATTGGAATCTGCCAGTGCCAACTCCCACCGCCCCACCGGCGTTTTTCCTCTAAACTCATCCCATTCGGCGAAAGAGCCTGTGCGGGTACTCAGGACACCGTTTACGGTGTTGAGGTTCTGGTCGTTAGCGCCACCCAACCAGGCGCCATCTTCCAGTTGATAACGAAGGTGTTTTACTTTTACTTCCTGTTCAAAGCCGTCTTTTCTGGCGATAAACAACACTACCTGCCGGATTTCAAGGCCTTCAATGTTGGCCGGAAAATCACCCCGCAATGTCTCAAACGCTACCGCCATCGGTTCGTTGCTTTGCTCCGGATGGTTGAGGTCGTACCACTGGTCGGGGAAATCGCGGCGGAAAGAGAAGGCGCGGTCGGCAGAGAAGCGGCGGTCGAGGTTGGCGATGACGCGGCGGCGGTAGTCCGTGTTGTTTAAAGCAGTATATTCTATGGTAAATAACACATCGGCGATGGTACTGTAATCAAAAGCATTGGCTGCCTTGGGCAACTGCAACTCCCAAAAACCGTCCACACCCATGCTTTCGAAGGGCAAGAGTTTGCCGGGATCCGACTGCATTTC
>JAEUUV010000211.1 GCA_016787285.1 Saprospiraceae bacterium
TGGAATCCCCCCGGCACCGAGGGCAATGACTATGGTGTTACCATCAATACCTCCTCTCGTCGTTTCAAGCACAACATTGTACCGCTTGATGAGGATTTTAGTCAGTTACTCAATTTGCAACCCAAAAGATACACTCGGAAGCCCGACCCGAATAGCTCCAAGGAAATTGGTTACATTGCAGAAGAAGTGGATAGCCTCGGTATGAAATGTCTGGTACTTTATGAAGACGCGGACAAAAAGATTCCGTTGAGCATCAACTATAAGAAGATGGTCATTTACACCAATGAGATCGTCAAGATGCACCACGCTGAAATTGAAAAATTGAAAGCCGAGGTGGCCGCGCTGACCGCTGAGAAAAATGCACTGCGCATGGAAATTAACAGCCTCCGCGCTACCAATGCCGCGCTGCAAACCAATCAGACGGAATTCAGCGCCCAACTGAACGCCTTAGCCAAACGTATGCAGGCGATGGAGGCGATGACGGGGAATAGGTAATCCCCTTTTCTCTGGCCCCCCGACCCCTAAAGGGGAGTACATTGCGGATAAGGTAAAAAACCTTGATGTATCCAGCCTGTCTGCCGGCAAGTACCACTCCTAAAGGGGGAGTACCATGCGGATAAGGTAGAAAACGGTATTCCATTTCCCGCGATATACTCCTCTTTAGGGGTTGGGGGGACGGAGAAAAGGTGGCCGAAACCCTTAAATTAAGGGGTTTTTCCCGCAATGCGAAACCTTTCCTTCTTCCATTCAACACCTCGTTTCATGAAAAATAGCATACTTGTACGGTATATCACGGCGCTGCTCGTCTTGCTCGGCCTTGGTGTCGGCCTGTATGGGCAGACGCAGCAACAAGACGGCGCGTGCTTTTCTTCAGGCACCGATTCCATCCGCCCTACCGCCGCTTTTTTCAACTACGGCAGCGGCACCAAAATGAAAAACCTGAGCCGGCGCACCAAACTGACCATCGGCCAGATGGTCGTGGGCCTGGCGCAGGGAACGGACAGTAGTTCGTACTACGGCTACTGGACCAGTTTCCTCGTAGCACCGCTGCCCCCCATGGTCGCCGCCAGCCAGGGCGAATTGCTCGACCGCATCCAGTTGACCTGGTCGAACAACCCCCTCGGCCCGTTCCCCAACCAGGGTTTCAAAATTTTCCGCGACGGCGTTTTCCTGGCAGCCGTGGACAGCAAGACCCGCAATTACAACGATTTCAACGTCATCGCCGGGCGCCCGTACAACTACGAGGTGCGCGGCATCAACATTTACGGCGAAGGGCAACCCGGCAAGGCAATCGGATTCCAGGTGCCCAACGGCGTAGTGACGGGCTGGGTGCAAACACCCAACGGCAACCCCGTGCCCAACACCCTCATCTCTCTCACGCCGCTGCAAGGATTTTCAGCCATGTTCGGCTTTGACGACGGCGCTTTGTACCGCGACACCAGTGCAGCAGGTTTTATGCCAACTGCCGGCGCCCCGTGGAGCATTTCCTTTTGGATTAAAACCGACTCGGCCGGCGCCGATGCGACCATCCTGCAATTGGACCAGCCCTATTTGCTGAACATTCGTCCGCTCGTAAGCAGCAGCGGGCAGGATGGCATCTCAGTAGATCGCGGCGCCACGACGCTGCTGAGCGCCGCATTTCCCAATGCCACAAAAAAGGACTGGCACCATGTTGTGCTCAATTTTAACAACGACCAATTGCGCTTGTACATTGACGGCGCCCTGGCGGCCCAAAACGCATCGCCTGGGTCGGATTATTCCGCAAAGGAACTTAACCTTGGCGCTCGCGCCGGCACCGGCCGCTGGCGCGGCAAACTGGACGAACTGCGCATCTACCACCGCTCGCTCGACGAACTGGATCTCGCAGAGGTAGGCAACAACACGGCTTCCTCGTTCACCTCCGATCTGGAACTGTACTGGAAGATGGACGAACAACTCGGCACCAAGTCGTTCGATATCATGCGCCGGGCCGTGCTGTCCTTCTGCGGACCGATGTTCAGTGCCGACCGCCCTGTGGTGCGCACGGCAGGTATGACCAACGATGAAGGTTTTTACCGCATCGAAGGCGTGAGTTATGGCACCGGCACCACCTTTTTGGCGCGCCCATCCAAGGATTTTTACCTGCACCGGGCGCTCAAGTTCGTGCGCAACGAGCAGGACAATGCCAACCTGCCCGATTTTTCCGTGACACCCAAAGCCACCCTGGAACTATGGGTGAACAGCGCCGGCCCCAACGGCGACCAATGCCTGCTGTCCAAACGCTGGACCGGCAACGAATTCCGGGTATTTCTCCGGGAAAACGGCCTGAGCAGTGATGTCATGTTCCTGATAAACGGCCAGGAAAAGAATTTCGGCACGCTCGGCATGGGCTATCAACAACTCGCCTTCACGATAGACAGCAGTGGGACCAACCGGACAGTGACGGCCTACAAAAACGGTGCTCCAATTGGTAGCCACACGTTTGTTGGCGTGACGGGCGACTGGTCCAGTCCGAGCGAAGCCTGGTTCCTGGGTTCCCGTCCCGACAACCAGGACTACTTCGACGGCCTGGTTGACGAGGTCGCATTGTACGACACGACACTGTCGCAAACGGCTATCCAGCAGCACTTTCTGTTCAGCCGCGACCCGCAGGAGCGCGGTCTGCGCGTGTATTTCGCCCTCGACGAGGGCAGCGGCGACCGCCTGAACAACAGCGGCTCGCTGCTCACCGGCTCGGGCACGAACAGCGGCGCAGAATGGTCGCCGTTTTCGCCCAACCAGATGACTACTCCGCACGTGTTCACCCCCGGTACCCGACAGGTAACGCTCAATCCGAGTGTGACCTCGGTGGACCAGGTGGATTTCACCGACCGCTCGTTCGTGCCGGTGTCGGGCTTTGTGCGCTATAAAAACACGGACTGCTTTGCCAAGCAGGTGGAAATTCTGGTGAACGACCAGCCGTACAGCCCGCGTATTTACACCGATTCCACCGGCAAGTTCACCATTGACCTGGAGCCGGGCACTACGGCCAGATTGACCCCGGTGTTCGAAGACCACATCTTTTCCCCCACCTTTTGGGAAGTGATCAATGTGTCCAGTCCCATCGCGGGCATTCTGTTCAATGATCTCACTACACGCAAAGTCAAGGTGCAGGTGGCCGGCGGCGAATGCAAGAAATCCATCCTGACTCCCAGCACGGTGTGCCTGGTAAAAGTGGCTTCACTGGACGAATGTTTTGTGCGTACCGAAACCATGCCCTACCCCGACGGTCAGTACGATTTTGAAGACTTGCCCCCGCTGGAGCAAATGACGGTATCCGTAACGGAGCACTCCAACCCGGATGTCAAGACCTTTTTCCAGGTACAGGGCGGCTCTACGGTAGATTTGACCAAACGCGATACGGCGATCAATTTTATCTATTTCTCGCCGCTGCAAATCGCGTTGAACAGTGGTCTGGATACCGTTCCGAATTGCAGTCCCGGTCTTATCGTGCTGGATCAGGATGATCAGGTCACGTTGAGCGTGTCCATTGTGGAACAGTACGAACAGATTGTGGACGGAATGAACAATGTACTGGACGACGGCGTGTGCCCCTTGGACACCGGCAGTATTCGTTTCATCAACGGTTTTGCCGACGACGTGACATTTGATACCATTCTGAGTGGCCCAACCTTGCAATACAAGTTCAAGGTCGGCGGCCCGAATCCTTCGCCCCCCTACCTGAAAACGTTGCAAATCCTGGGTACTTCGGTGGCCGGCCGCACGGGTAGTTTGGTGAAACAGGGAGTCGTAACGGGTATACGGAATAAACTGAACACCTTCACGACGATGATGCCCATGATGCCCTCCGTCATCCTGCGCGACCCGCCCGGAGACGGTAGTTCGGCGTTTATTGAAAAAACGGAAAAAGTGTGCAAGACCACTGAAGTTTCGATGGAAGTAGAAGCGGGTATCAGTGCGAGTATAGATATTGAAGTTGCGCCAACGATCAATTTTGTTGTAGCGCCGTTTGGTTTGGGTAAAATTGTAACTGTGGATCCGGACTTCCAGGCAAACATCGAAACCGAAGTGACCTATAAAAAGGTTACCTCCAATTCGTTCCAGACTTGCGTGAGTTTCAACAACAAAATCTCAACCAGCGACGAGGACCTGATCGTGGGTGGTGCACGCGGCGGTGACCTGTACGTGGGCGAGGCAATCAACCTGATCTTCGGGCTTGCCGACAAGGTCACCTTCGATAGTTGTACGGTGGGTGTCAAGCAGGTGATCGAAGTACAGCCTGGAAATTTTGCCACCACGTTCATCTACTCCGAGTTTAACATCAATAACACGGTCATCCGCTATCTGAAGACCCTGGCAGCCGACCCGAATGCCACGCCCGCCGATACGGCCAATTACAATGAGTCCATACGGCGGTGGGAGGCAATCGTTGCCCGAAATGCTGGCCTCAAGGAAAAAGCGAAATTGGTTCGTAACCTTTCCTTTGATGCGGGCGTAGAGTATGAGTACTCCGAAACGGCCGATACCACTATCGCTAACAGCGATGAGAACGGGGTGAATACCGATTCGAAAATTGGTACCACATTCGGAATTGAATTTGATAATGTCGGCACGGAGATTAAACTCAATGCAATCGTCAAATCCAGCAACGCCTGGAAAACGGAGAACGGCACCGAAAAGGGCCTGACTACCGGCTACACACTCAAAGACAATGACCCCGGCGACGCCTTCTCGGTAGATGTGGCGATGGACTCGGTGTACAAAACGCCCGTGTTCCGCCTGCGATCAGGCCAGTCCTCCTGCCCTTGGGAACCCGGTACCGCCAACCGTGAGGGGCCAAACCTGCAACTGGATTCAGGCACCCAGTTTGTAGCCACCAATGTGCCTGCCAACAAACCCGCTTTTTTCAAATTCAGTCTCGGCAACCTCAGCGCCTCCAATGAGGATTGGACATACGGCATCAGCGAAATCATCACCAACAACCCCGACGGGGCTATTATCAAACTCAACGGCGAACCGTTCGACGAAACCCAGTTGGTTATCGTGCCCTACGGCAAATCTGTACCGGTGACCGTGACTGTGGAGCGCGGGCCAGAGAAATACGATTACACCGGCTTGCGTGTGGCGCTGTATTCCAATTGTGAGTTCGAGCGCAATCTGGCATTGGCTCTCCCATTAGACAACGATCCGAAGTTCTACTCTTACATTGATGTAGATGTGCATTTCATCCGCCCCTGTAGCGAGGTGCAAATCAATGTACCGGAGCAAAACTATGTGGTCGTCAACGACGATCCGGCTCAACCGGGCACGATTCGACGTATCACAACTTCGGGCTACAACAAGGGCGAGGCGTTTTTCGAGCGCGTGCGCGTGCAGTACCGGCCCGCCGACGGCGACGGCGCCTGGATCAACATCACGCCTCAGTCCGACGTGCTCAAAGCCGATCTGGGTCCGATATTTACGCAATTCGAATGGGAAACCGCCGGCCTGCCCGACGGACCATACGAAATCCGCGCCGTGGCCTTGTGTTCCGGCGATGCCGCCGACCGACCCGGTTATTCGGACATCATCAAGGTTCGTATTGACCGCGAGCCGCCCAAACTCGTGGGCGTACCGCAGCCCTCGGACGGGGTGTACCACGTAGGCGACGAAATTTCCTTCACGTTCAACAAACAGGTCAATTGCAACAAACTGATTCAGGATACGCGCTTTCCGACGCTTGTGAAAAACAACGTGGGTTTGTACGACGCCACTACCAACCAGTTGATTGACATTGACGTCAGTTGTTTTGAGAACAAGATTATCCTTGACCCGAACTTCGACAACAAGTTTTTTGAAAACCGTGTCCTGCGGGCAGAGCTCCGCAATATTGAGGATCTGACCGGTAACGAAGGCAGTGCGTTTACGTGGGAGTTCTTTGTGGATCGCAACGAACTGGCTTGGCTCACCGATAGCCTCGGCATCACCAAGTACGAGGACGAACCGAAGGTCGGTACCGCCAACATCCACAACCGGGGCGGTTACCCGGTACCGTTCACCATCCAGGATGCGCCCGACTGGCTGCATGTGGTGCCCAACACGGGTACCCTCGCGCCGAACGAGATTCGTCCGGTACAGTTTACGGCGTCACCCGACCTCGCGTTTGGTCACTGGCGCGACACCGTGGTGCTGCACACCGAGACGGGACTGAATCCCTTCTTCATGGGCGGCGACGAACCCCTGCCCATGGGCGTGCGCGTGGTATGCCGCCCACCCTACGACGGTTTCAACCCGAATCTGTACGAAAACTCGATGACCATGGTGTTACGAGTCAACATCGAGGGCGAGTTTTCCACCGACCCGGAGGACATCGTGGCTGCATTCATTGACGACCGCCTGCGCGGCTTTGCGTATGTGCAGTATGTGCCGCAATTGAACGACTACCGCGCCTTCCTGGCGGTGTATGGCGACCCGAGCGATATGCTCAAGCCCATCCGTTTGGAAGTGTGGGATGCCTCTCAATGCGAGCGCTACGGCTCGACAGTGGAACAATTCAACTTCCAGCCCGACAACGCCATCGGCACGCTGACCAACCCGCAGGTGATTCACACTGCCGGCTTGCTGCTCCGCGAGGTGCCGTTCAACTATGGCTGGAACTGGTTGTCGTTCAACCTGGCCTTCCCGAATAACAGCCTGAACGCGGCGTTGGCTTCGGTCAAACACCCGGAGAATGACCTGATGAAGAGTCAGACAACGTTCTCCGAGTACTTCGGCGGCTGGTTCGGTACACTGACCAACCTGAACAATACCGCGATGTACATCTACCGCGCCGATGTGGCCGACACCTTGCGTATGCAGGGAACGCTGATCAACCCCGCCACTACGCCAATTCCGGTTGTGGCCGGCTGGAACTGGATCGGGTACATCCCCAATTACGCACTGCCGATCAACACCGCGCTGGCCTCACTGCCCGCGCAGCCCGGCGACGTGATAAAAAGCCAGCATGCGTTTTCAGAATACCTGAACCCGACCTTCGGCTGGGTGGGAAATCTCAAATTCCTCTCACCACCCAACGGCTACCAGATTCGCCTGGCCCAGGCCGGCACGCTGACCTATCCACCCAAGCCGACTGCCTTGCTCGAAGAAGAAACCGTACAGGCCCGCGGTGAAACGGAACCGCCGGCAGCACACTGGATCGTTGACCCGAGCCGTTTCGAGCACAGCAGCACGCTAATCGGCATGATCCGTTTCAACGGCGCCAACGCCACAACCAGCGACATGGAACTCGGCGCCTTTGCCGGCAACGAAGTCCGCGGTACCGCCCAGGCGATCTACATCGAACCGCTGGATGCACACTTGTTTTTCCTGACTATGTATGCCAACGTGCCGGGCGAACTGCTGCGCTTCAAGTTGCACAACGACGCCGACGGCTCCGTGCGCGACCTGTCGGAAACGATGTACTTCGCACCCAATCAGCACCAGGGCAGTATCCAAAACCCGGTGCCGTTTGAACTGCTGACGACAAACACGAGCGAAAACCTCGCGGATGTACCGGCCTTCGACGTACAGCCAAACCCGTTTGCCACGGAAACGACGCTGCGTTTTGTTTTGCCGAAGGCAGAGGAAGTGACGCTGACAATCAGCGACGCGAAGGGCCGCGAAGTGGTGCGTCGTCCGATTACTGCGGTTACCGGACAAAATGTAGCGACCTGGAACGGGCGCTCCGACTCCGGCTCGTGGCTGAGCAGCGGCGTGTACACGGTTCAGTTGAAAACGACTGCCGGTAGTGTGGTGCGGAAAGTAGTGTTGCAGCGGCTGCCGTAATGCAGGACTGATTCGATTGTCCCGATTATTTCGATTGATTCGATTGTGCGGGGGTGGCGTTGGTCGCCCCCGCATTTTTTTCTTTACGTTTGTCCGGCCTTAGTATATTGTCAAGCCTGCGCGTGTAAAAACATATGCCCGACATGCTGCCACTCAAGGGCGAAATTCCGGAAATGATCAGAGGGTACCGACAATGCAGGCGAAGGCAAGAAATTGACGGAAAATGCTACAAGATTGACGGAAAATGCTACATAGCAGAACGCCACCTTTGTGCGACAGAGCGGAAAAAAATCCATTCGCCCCCCAATACAATGCTTCTTTGATTTTCCTGATTCGCTACGTTGTTGGGAATATCCTTTAATCTGTTGTCTCGATCAGCCTCCCGTATAACTTATGCGAAATATAAACACATCTGCACCGCAGAAGTCAGGTTTTTTCCTTGCCGCCACGCTGGTTTTGTTAATCGGGCAATTTGCGGGCGCGGCCACGCTCGATGCCGGTGCTCCACCTACACTCGGCGCCTACCCCAACACCAGTGTGGTGGCCGGCCAAAACACCACCGTGACGCCCGACGCCGCGCCGACCGGCGCGACCAGCGCAACAGCTACTGCCAACACGAACTTCACCGGCGTTCTGTCGGTAAACCCTGCCACCGGTGTGGTGACGGTAACGGATGCCAAACAGGCGGGCACCTACACCGTGACGGTGACGGCCTTCGACGGCGGCGGATCAACCACGGCTACGTTTACACTGACCGTGAACGACCCGAATTGTAGCCAGGGACAGTTCCGTGGCAACACGACGGTGGGTGTGGAACAAAATCCTCGGGGAATAGCACTCGGGGATTTTAACGGAGACGGCAAGCAGGATTTCGCCGCAGCAAATAGTGCTTCCAATTCGGTTTCCATCCGCTTCGGGGACGGTTTGGGTGGTTTTAGCGGTAGTACGAATGTATCGGTGGGGACAGGTCCATATTCGGTGGCGGTTGCAGATTTTAACGGAGACGGCAAGCAGGATTTCGCCGCAGCCAACGGGAATTCCAGCAACACGGTGTCCATCCGCCTCGGTGACGGCGCAGGCGGCTTCACAGGCAGCACCACCGTGACGGTGGGTTCCAACCCGTTTTCCGTGGCGGTGGGCGACTTCAACGACGACGGCATACCGGACATAGCGACGGCGAACTACGGTTCGGCCACCGTGTCCATCCGCCTCGGCGACGGTGCCGGCGGTTTCACGGGCAGCACGAACGTGGCGGTGGGCAGTTTCCCATATTCCGTAGCAGTGGGCGACTTCAACGGCGACGGCAATCAGGACATAGCAGCAGCGAACTACAGTTCCAATACCGTGTCCATCCGCCTCGGCGACGGCGCGGGCGGCCTCACCGGCAGCACCAACGTGGCGGTGGGAGCAAGTCCAACTTCCGTGGCGGTGGGCGACTTCAACGGCGACGGCAACCAGGACATAGCAGCAGCAAACTCGCTCTCCAACACCGTTTCTATCCGCCTTGGCGACGGCACAGGCGCCTTCACAGGCAGTACCGACGTAGCAACGGGCGGCACCTGCTGGTTCGTGGCAGTGGGTGACTTTAACGGCGACGGCATACAAGACTTTGCCGCAGCAAACTATGGTTCCAGCAGCGTGTCTATCCGCCTGGGCGACGGCACGGGCAACTTCCCGGGCAGCATCAATGTGGCGTCCATTACCGGCCCGATTTGCCTGGCGGTGGGCGACTTCAACAATGATAGCATACAGGACTTTGCGGCAGCGAACCTGATTTCAGCCGCCGTGTCTATCCGCCTCGGTGGGGCCAACGAGATCAACCTGCGGGGCAACGGTATGGATATCGCCGACGGAGACAACACACCCGACCCGGCCGATCACACCAATTTCGGCCAAGGTTCCGGCTCGCCCATCACCCGCACCTTTACGATTCAAAACACCGGTAATACCAATTTGACACTGGCTGCCGGCGCCATCACGATCAGCGGCGCCAACAGCAGTTTGTTCACCGTAAGCAACATCACGCTTCCTGCGACAATTTCCGGCCCGAGCGGGACTTTGAATTTCAATGTAACCTACACGCCGGGCGCAAATACCGGAGTACACACCGCTACCGTACATATCGCCAGTGCCGATTGTGATGAGGCGGATTACGATTTTGCTATTCAGGCAACGACGACCGGATCAATCGTATCCGCGCAAACAGGCCCCTGGCATATAGGCAGCACCTGGGTTGGCGGCGTGGTGCCGACTTCGACGGATAACGTTACCATTCTGGCGACGCATACCGTGACCCTGACCACAACAGCCCAGTTTAATGATTTGACGATTGATGCCGGTGGGGCATTGCTTCAACCCAATACCGGCACACTTGACGGGGCGAGCATCACCAACAACGGCACGCTGGCGTTTACCCAAAACATTGGCGGTGTTACAACCCATACGGTAGAAAGCGACATCACCAACAACGGCATCCTCAACTGGTCGGGCGGAAACATGCCCAGTGTCTCCGGCAAGACCATCTTCAACTATGGCACCTTCAATATCCCGGCAGCCAACGCCATTTTTGGGCTGGACGTGGTGAACAAAAGCGGTGGAACCGTGAACCGCACCGGTATAGGCAATCAGATCATCCCGACCGTATTTATCAACGAGGCCGGCGCGATGCTGAATGTGCTGTCGGGCGCGACGCTGACCTTCACCGATTCGCTGCACAACAGCGGCACGGTGGACGTGCCCGGAACTTTGGCGCTCCAGGGCGGCAGCCACAGGTTTGAAGGCGGAACGTTCGGCGGTACGGGTTTCCTGAATTTTAACGGAACAACGACGATCACCTCCACCACCGGCTTCGTACCGGCGTTCGATACTATAAATCTGAACAACACCGCCACCATATCCGGCGGGCCGAACACGGCCATGACGCTGCCTGCGGCTACTACTTTTATTGCCACCAACACCAATACCATAAACGGTTTCACGGGCGTCACCAACAACGGCACGCTGGAGTTTATCCAAAACATCGGCGG
>JAEUUV010000215.1 GCA_016787285.1 Saprospiraceae bacterium
TCGAACTCCGCGAGCAGCATCCGGAGGTACAATCTGGTTTTCACATGAGCAAAAAACACTGGAACACCGTGGATTTTGAAGGTTCGCTGGACGACCGTACGCTCCGGCATCTTATTGACCATTCCTACGAGCAGGTGGTGAAAACACTGAAAAAAGCGGAACGGGAGGCGCTTGAGCGTGCGGAGTTTTAAGTGTCACATAGGCTCACAGAGTTTGAGAGGACACTATTAACAACTACTCTAACCACAGTAGCGCCAAACCCGACACAATTAGCGTGATACCGGTGATGAGACCGGCGTTGTGTTCCCAGGCGTGCCAGTCGAGCCGCTTCAGGCCGTGCAGGGCCAGATAGACCCAAACAAGCATGCCGGCGATGGTGACCAACCCGTAAAGCAATGCCATCAGGGCGACAAAGCCCAAACCATACTGGCCGGCGGCCAGGAAGTATCCTTCAATTTCGAGACACGGTGACAGGAACATGGCTGCCGCAAGAGTGCCGATCACGCCCCAGCGTGTGGATTGCCGGTGCAGGTGAAAGTGGTGGTGCCGGTAGTGCTGGTACAGGTAAAAAATACCAAGTATGCCAAGCAATACAGGGGCAAACCAATGGGTGAATGCTTCCAGACTCTGTGCCAATACTCCACCGAGCGCGGCCAATGCAAGTCCGACCAATACCGTGCTCAGGACGTGCGCTACCCCGGTGAGAAAGGTAATCCAAAGCGTTTTGCGAGCCGACCAGCCCTCCTGACGACCAATAGCCAACACTGGCAGCCAGTGGCTGGGGATGAGGGCGTGGAAAAAACTAAGCAGCAAACTCCCAATCAAAAGGGTACTCATCTGTAAAGATTTTTTGGGAAATCAGGCGTGGTGAATGGTTACGTCGGCCATCAACTCGGCTGAAACCGGATCGGCGTATAACCCGTAAGCATTTAAAGAAAACCCCTTTTGCCCGTTTTTACCTACAACAGCATACAACACAACGTTGTCCTCCGGATTGGTAAACCCTTCAAAGCGATATACCTCTGTGATTTCAAACTCATCCGGGTGCAGGTGCAGCCGACCGGAAGCGTACCCTGCCTGATTTGCCTTTAAATCAAAATCAATGGTATAGCCCCTGTTTGCCAAATCGTCAAGCGCTTCGACGAGTGTGCTGTAGCGTTTCATGTTGGCAAAGGTCGGAATTTTTTCGGGCTAAACTTCTTATGAAACCTTGACAAAGCGTCGGAATTTCGGCCCTTCAAGTGTATCGTCTTAACCTGACCAATATAACACCATGCTCATCCATTTTTTCTTTATCGTACTCGGCGTCGCGTTGGTCACCTACGGCGCCAAATTTCTGGTCGAGGGGGCTTCTTCCCTGGCAAAGCGGTTCGACGTATCCGACATGGTTATCGGTCTGACGGTGGTTTCTTTCGGCACCTCTGCGCCGGAGATGATTGTCTCCGTGCTCGCTGCCGCTAACGGCACTCCCGAAGTTGCTATCGGTAACGTCATCGGCAGTAACACGGCCAACATCTGCCTGATTCTTGGCTTGACAGCCATTCTGCAGCCACTTCGTATCCGCTACAACACCATTTGGAAAGACATCCCCTTCAGTTTTGTCGGCATTATCGTGGCGCTGTTTATGGCCGGCGATCTTTGGCTGGATCAGTCGTCCATTGCCGTGATAACCCGCTCGGAAGGGCTGGTGCTGCTTTGTTTTTTTGCCATTTACATGTACTACGTCATCAACCTGGCCCGAAAAGGCACCGGTGCGGGCATCGTGACCGAGGAGGTGAAACACAAGCCCTTGTGGCTGGCCATCGGCATGGTAGTGGCCGGATTGGCCGGGCTGGTATACGGCGGCAAGTTTATGGTGGACGCCGCAATTGCCATTGCGCGCGGGTTCGGGATCAGCGAAGCCATCATCGGCCTGACGCTGGTGGCCGTAGGTACCTCTGTGCCCGAACTGGCTACCTCCATCGTGGCCGCGCTGAAAGGCCGGGGCGATATGGCCATAGGCAACGTGGTCGGCTCCAATATCTTCAATATCTTTTTCATCCTTGGCACCAGCGCAACGGTGGCCCCGCTTCCGATCGGGAATATCACACTGGTTGATTTCGGGGTATGCATCGCCGCCACCCTGCTCATGTTCATCGCCGGCTTTGTGATGAAGCCCAACATCATGTACCGGCCTAAAGGCTGGGTGCTGCTCGGTTTTTATGTGGTTTACCTTGGCTGGCTGGTCTCGCAGGCTGCGTGATCTGGATTTAGCCCAGCGGATCACACGATTTTTTCGATCTCGTAAATTGAATTCACCTTGCCGGCAAACAGGCAGTACAGCCTGGGTCGTTCGCAGAGCATGGAGATTTCCGTGGGACGACCGTCGTCAATGTAGCTCGCTTTCAACTTGGATTTTATGGTGAAATACGAAAACAGGTGTTCGAAATGCACCGATTCGGCAAAGTATTGCTGCATTTGCCGGAGCATTTTGTAGGCATTGCTGGGCGGGCGCCGCTCGCACTCCGTGCAAATTCCCGGCGCTTCGGGGCGGCAACTTGGGTCCAGTTCCGGCTGCTGGCAATCGAAGCGCGGCAGGTTGTCGTACGAAATCTTGTGGTGCGTGTATGCCACCGACGACAGCGACAACAAGCCGCTCAACCCGTAGGGCATGATGGAGCCGAACGGCCCGTCCATGACGGTCAGGCCCATGTCGCAAAACTGCCCGGACGTGATGAACGCGATCTCCGAAATTTCGTGGGTCAGGTCAATGTCCCGCACGCCGAAGAGCCGGTTGACCGCATTGGTGGCGGCGTAGGTGGCGTTGATAACTATTGGAGTTTTGAGTTTTGAGTTTTGAGTTTTGAGTTGCCAATCGGCACCATCGGCACTTGCTTGAATGATCCGGGTGTTTTTAAAAACAGCAATATTGGCGTGTGCTTCCACGCGGCTGCGGTAGTACTCGCCCAGCAGCACCGGATCGAAGGAGTACTCCACGGTTTTGTACAGCGCTTCGAGGCGGTTGAAATTGAACAAAGGATGTTCCGTAACACGTTCGCAGGGAATGTTCAGGTGCCGGCAAAACCGCTCGAACTGCTGCGGATCGGTGAACGAGCCGAAGCGGTCAATGGCGTAGTATTTTTCAAAAGCGAAGTTTACAAACTGCCGGTGCTCGGCGGTGAAACGCTCCTTGTGTTCGTCGCTCAAGGCTGCCGTCGCCACCGAACGCGGGTAATGGTAGCCGCCATGCAAACGCGCCTGATTCACCAGGGACGCCTTCTGAAACAAACGCGCCTCCTTCTCCAATAGCGCCACCCGGGCACCCTTGCCCGCCAGGTACAGGGCGGCATAACAACCGAAAATGCCCCCGCCAATTACTATGGCATCGTATCGCATGGACTGGTTTGTTGGTTGATAGGTTGACTGGTTGACTGGTTGACTGGTTGATTGGTTGACTGGTTGATAGGTTGACTGGTTGACGTATTTTCTTCTAAACACGCCCATTTCTGAACATTCTCAACCAGTCAACCAGTCAACCAATCAACCAATCAACCAGTCAATTTTTTTATGGATGCAAAAACATCGGAGTAGTCAAAGGTGTCGAGGTTACGCCAAAAATCGAGCGTTTCCCGGAGTTGGGCTGCGGAAGCAACTCCGAGCACCAGACCGTTTATTTGTGGGTGCAAGCCCGCGGAAATCAGCCCGATGTGGTTCATGGTTCGAACCGGCGGACGTACAAAAGCGGTGTGCCACCGGGGTAATTCCGCTCGTATTTTTTCAAGTATGGTAGCCGCTTTTTCCGGATCGCCGCCGCGGGCGAGGAAGGTGCTGCCGGAAGGGTAGGGGCCTTCCAGTTTTAGTCCGCCGGCGTTGATGCCGTAGGCAAAGCGGCGGTTTGTTGCTTCCGAAAATCCGGCGTACCGCAGCAAATCCGAGTGCAATACGTTGTGCTTGAGTTGAATGTCGAAATGCAGGTTCAGGTCTTTGTTGGCCTGTATGTATGCTTCCGGGTATTTTACACCCGAAATGCCGGGTTGAAGCCCGAGTTCGGTTTGCACATTGGCCAGCGCCTCCAGCGTGCTGCGAATGGCGGCGATTTCGTCGCGGTTGTCCCAGTGCAGCATCAGCACACGCAGGTTTTTCCCGAAAAGGCGGGCATATTCCTCCGCTATCATGCGCACGAACGAAGGCGCCAGGTTGGTTTCCGGCGAGCGCGTGTTGTCGAGGCTGCCGATTTTCATCGTGATGTCGAGGTCGTGCAAACCATGCGCCCGGATGTATTCCAGCAGGATTTTTTCGGCTGCGCGGAAGTCAGCCGAATTTTTGTTGATCGGGTAGTTGGTGGCGGCATCTACAGCGCGATGGCCGGCGGCCAGCCAGGCATCCAGTATCCGGAACGCTTCGTTGCGCGATACCGTCCAGCCCCACTGGGCTGTGCCGAGGAGCAGTTTTTTCTGTGTCATTTCGGTTTTCTTTTTTTCAAAACAGCCAGGGCCTGCAGGTACTGCCGTGCCAGACGCGGGATATTGACCTTGCTGCCGGAAGTATCGTCGGTCCAGCGCACGGGCAGTTCGCAGATGTTCAGGCCTTGCCACTCGGCCACGGCGAGCAGTTCGGTACTGAAAAACCAGCCGTTGCTCACGGCGCCACCGTCCATGACCTGCCGCACATGTTCGCGTTTCAGCCATTTGAACCCGCACATGCCGTCGGAGAAGCGGGTGCCGAGGTAGAATTTTACAATAAAATTGAACACCCGCGAGGTGATTTCCCGCTTCAGCGTACGGCCAATGACGACCGATTTCCGGTGCAGGCGCGAACCGTACACGAGGTCGAAACCTTCGGTGGCCAGGGCGTTGTACGCCTGTATGAAGTGCGGCAGGTCGGTGGCGAGGTCAAGGTCCATGTAGCCCACGATATCAGCCCGGCTCTGCGACCAGGAAGATTTCAGTGCCAGTCCGACGCCGCGTTCGGGCACCCGCACGAGTCGCACCTCGGGTAGTTCGTCGGCCAACGCCAGCGCAATGTGCGCGGTGTTGTCGGTGCTGCCGTTGTCGGCAATGACGATCCCCCATTGGCTGCGCTCCGGGAAGTGCGCGCAAAGAAATGTGTGCAGCGTTCGTACCTGCCGGGCCAGGGTTTCTTCTTCGTTCAGAACGGGAATGGTGACGTCGAATGTGGGCATACGTTTGTGCCTGGCGCACTCTTTTTTCAGCCGGCGCCGGCAAATGTACAGACAACAAAACAGCCGCTTACTTTTGCCCTGAAAATTGAACACGTGACACGAAACGAACGCCTCGATCTATTAGCCGAACTCGGCGAATACCTGCTGGCCGAACCGGACAGCGCACAGCAAGCGGTTATTGTCAAATCGTACATGGACAACCGCTGGTTCACCGAAACCAATGTCCGCAACGCGCTGCAGGCCATTGCCCGTACTTTTTTGGATCGCAAAAAACTCGGCGCCTGGGCCGCCGGTTACGATTTGCCCGACCGGCTGCACCCCGACAAAACGGTAGCCCTGATCATGGCCGGCAACATTCCGCTGGTGGGTTTTCACGACTGGCTGTGTGTGTTCGTAGCCGGACAACGGGCCAAAGTGAAACTTTCCGACAAGGACAAACACCTGCTGCCGTTTTTGGTGAAATGGCTGGGCGATCGGGCATTCGAGTCCTGGGAGTACACGGAATTTGTAGGCGAAAGCGACAAACTTTCCGATTTCGATGCAGTCATTGCGACCGGCAGCAACAACACCGCTCGGTACTTCGAGCAGTACTTCGGCAAGTATCCGCACATCATTCGCCGCAACCGCAACGCCGTAGCCGTGCTCACCGGCTACGAAACCGCCGAAGACCTCCACGCCCTCGGACGCGATGTTTTCACCTACTTCGGTCTGGGCTGCCGGAATGTGTCCAAAATATACGTCCCGCACGGCTACCATTTCGATACCCTGCTGGAAGCCCTGCATGAGTACCGCGACATCATTCACCACGACAAGTACAAAAACAACTTCGACTACAATCTCACGCTGTACATTCTGAACAACCAACCTTACCAAAACAACGGGTGCCTCCTGTTGCGCGAAGACCCCGCCCTGCAAACCCGAATCGCGTCTGTGCACTACGAGTACTACGACGATTTGCAGGACATTGACCACTTGCTCGCGGCCCGGAAAGATGAAATCCAGTGTGTGGTAAGTAAGGTGCGGTTGCATGATTTCGAGGCACTGCCTTTCGGGAAAAGTCAGGAGCCGGGATTGAACGACTATGCCGATGGCGTGGATGTGATGGCGTTTTTGGCGGGGTAAGACCCTCTGTCTGCCACGAAACCTGGCGCACTTTACATTTTGGTCAGGGAAAGAGATCTGCGCATTTCCTATCTTCGCCGCAAAACGAACAGCAGCCTTCCGGGAAACGAACCCCGGTGATTATTCACGCTGAACCAATACGCACCGCTATGCCGGCCGATCTGCCCTACTCCTTTCAGTTTCTGGAAACTGCCACCGAGGTGCTCCGCGCGGTTGCACATCCGCACCGCTTGCTGATTATTGAAATGTTGTATCAACAAAAATCGCTGAATGTGACAGAAATCTACGAACGCCTGGGAATTGAGCAGGCCGTAGCCAGTCATCATTTGCGCATCCTGAAAGACCGTGGTGTAGTGCAGGTGCGGCGCGACGGCAAAAACAGTTACTACTCGCTTACCCACGACGAGTATTTTAAAATTCTGGAGGTGCTGGGTCGGGTGATTTGACCCCTTGTTTGGGGTTGTTTGGAATATTAAACTGATTCACGCTGCCAGATCTCACCTATTCAAAATAATTTTTTGTTTACGCCCATGCCCTTATCAGTCACTCGCAAAGACATGGCTCTTGGCATTTTTTGTGCAACCCGACAAAGAATTATATTTCAAATTTAGCCTATTTTATTCCTGTGTTCAAAATTTAAGCAATTTTAGGGTGCTGTTTCCGCTACACGGCAAACAATCTTTTATTTTTTGAAAAGATTTTTTAAAAATAAAAAACAACATATACAGATATGTCAATACGTTTGTACCGTGATACGGCAATCCTTAATCCGGTCGCGAAACAACTTTCTACATTAATTTATCTGCTGACGTTATGACCAACACTGCTACACCGCAACAGGAGGCAACTCCAAAAGGGTTGATGAAAGTGATCACTGCTTCGTCTGTCGGAACGCTCATAGAGTGGTACGACTTCTACATTTACGGGGCTATGGCTGTGATTATTGCCAAACAGTTTTTTCCGCAAGACAACCCGACAGCGGCATTTTTGGCCGCTTTGGCCACATTCGCAGCCGGCTTTGTCGTCCGACCCTTCGGTGCGCTCGTTTTCGGGCGCCTGGGCGATATTATCGGGCGCAAGTACACCTTTCTGCTCACACTGCTGCTGATGGGCGGATCTACATTTGCAATCGGTTTGGTACCGGGTTATGCCAGTATCGGCATTTGGGCGCCGATATCCATCCTGGGTCTACGCTTCATTCAAGGGCTGGCGCTGGGCGGCGAGTACGGCGGAGCAGCCACCTATGTAGCGGAACACGCTCCCAAGGGGCGAAGGGGGTACTTCACGGCATACATCCAGACTACAGCCACGCTGGGTTTCTTTCTGTCGTTGGGTGTTATTTTGCTCACCCGTAAAGCGCTGGGTGTGGAAGCCTTCTCGGAATGGGGCTGGCGCGTGCCCTTTATCGTTTCTGTTTTCCTGATTGCCATTTCAGTGTACATCCGCCTAAAGATGGCCGAATCCCCCCTTTTCAGCAAGATTAAGAAGGAAGGGAAAGTATCGAAAAACCCGCTCAAAGAATCTTTTGCGCACAAATCAAACCTGAAAATGGTACTCCTGGCGCTGTTCGCAGCAGTCATGGGGCAGGGTGTGGTCTGGTATACCGGACAATTTTATGCACAAACATTCATCGAACGCACGTTATCGGTCGAGTTCGAGCAAGTCCGCTACCTGCTTTGTTTTGCAATCTTGCTTGCTACTCCGTTCTTTTTGGTTTTTGGGGCATGGTCCGATAAAATTGGCCGCAAAACCATCATGCTTGGCGGTATGCTGCTGGCAATCACCACGTATTTTCCGATCTACAAGGCAATGTACAGTATTGCCGATCCCGCTACGAAAACCGAAGTAGCCGAACGCAGCGGCACGCATACGGCAATCGCTGTGACTGCTACCGGCGACACTACCCGAACCACCACCACAGTCCGGTCATTCACTGATGGGTCAACCTTCAAAGTCGTCAAAAAAGAGGTACTGCTTGCCGACAGTTCGAAGCCGGCGCCTAAAGCAGAAACTACCAAAACCTTTTGGCTATCTTCTTCAGGCTTCTGGACAATTATGTTCCTGGTGTTTATTCAGATTTTATATGTGACAATGGTTTATGGCCCGATAGCGGCGTTTCTGGTGGAATTGTTTCCCACCCGTATCCGGTACACCTCCATGTCGCTTCCATACCACATCGGCAATGGTATTTTTGGCGGCTTGACGCCCTTTATCGCTACCCGCTTGTTCGATGCCAGCAAAACGGAAGCCAATCCGGTCGGCGACCCGTACATCGGTCTGTGGTACCCGATCCTGATCGCAGGGGTTTGCTTCATCCTTGGCTTGTTCTATCTGCCGAACAAAAACGATGAAGATGTATCCGACTAGGAGGCGTGTTATGGATTCTCGTGCCGGGCAGGAAACCGTGCTTTCCCCGGCACATCGCCCGACGGAACGGAACAACAAGTTTTACCACCCATTTTTAAAATTTGAAATATCATGAACGCACTCAAACGCCTCTCCGGCTTTATATGGATAATTCTCGGCCTTGTGGCTATTTACCTCATGTTCAAACAGGCCGGCGCCGAAATTGCAGAAGCTCGCGCTGGTATCCGACCGCTTCTTGACACCCAAATGTTTTGGTATGTGATTATTCCCATTTTCACACCCATCATGCTTGGCTTGTGCCTGTTTGGTTGGTTTGCCTGGAAAGGCGAGTATGATGTGATTGCCCGCGACTCGGAGCATCTGACCTGATCTGATTCCCTTTTTCAGCCCGGAGTAAAGCCCTTTCGGCCCATAACGTACGTTGTCGGGCAAGCCCATTCTGTGTCCGGAACCCACTTTTTTTCCATTCAACACATCCTTTGCATTATGTACAACAAGTTTTACCTGCCGCTCTTGCTTTGTGCGGTACTTACGACCCGTGCATTCGCTCAACCGGCAGCCTCCACTCCTGTAACGCAGGCCCCCAAACCGGTTGACCACTCCTACAAGCCTTTGACACTCAAATTAAACGAAGATGGAAGCAAATACGTCCGCTTGATTATGTGGCACCAGTTCTGGATGACGGCCACGGAAAACAACCCGGATACCAGAGATGTACAGGGTAACCTCCTGGATGGCTCGGCTAATGCCACCGGTTCGTGGAGTACCGATATAGCGTTGCGTCGTTCGCGTTTTCTGGCATACGCACAGATTTCGCCCCGCTTTTTGATACTTACCCACTGGGGGATCAACAACCAGAGTTTCATTTCCGGCGCCACGGCGCCCAACGGCCCGAATGCAACCGCCACAGCCACCAACAACGGTAAAAAACCGCAACTTTTCATCCATGATGCCTGGACGGAATACGAGGTGGCCAAGGACAAGTTATACCTCGGGACGGGCCTGCTGTACTGGAATGGAATCAGCCGACTGACCAGCCATTCCACGCTGAATTTTATGACCCTTGATGCGCCGATTTTCAACTGGCCGACCATCGAAGCCACCGACCAGTTTGCGCGTCAACTCGGCATTTATGCCAAAGGACAACTTGGACGACTGGATTACCGGCTTTCGCTCAACAAACCCTTTGCCAACGGCGCTACACCTGCCGCCGTGAAAACGGACGGTGTAGCAGTCAACGTACTCAACGAAAACTGGGCTACTGCAGGTTATGTTAACTGGATGTTCTGGGACAAGGAGAGCAATAAGCTGCCCTTTTACGTGGGGTCTTACCTGGGTTCCAAAAAAGTATTGAATGTTGGCGCCGGATTTTACAGGCAATCAGGTGCTTCCCTTTACAAAACTGCGGCGGATCGAGACTCGGTATATCAGGATCACCTCTGCCTTGGCGCCGATGTATTTATGGATTTGCCGATTAACAAGGCAAAAGGTTCGGCGTTGAGTGTACTTGCTACGTACTACAATTTCGATTTTGGTACTAAATACATGCGAAATGTTGGTATCCTGAACCTGCACAGTTCGGGTGCAACTACAAACAGTTGGGCCGGCGCCGGAAATGCGCAACCGACTATCGGGACAGGAAGCATTTTCTACCTGCAGGCCGGGTACCAGTTGCCGCCTCTTAAAAACGGCACGGCATTCATGCCTTATATAACTGTGACTCACAAAGACTTTAAGGCTCTTGCCGACCCATCCACTCAGTATGGCTTGGGTTTAAACTATTTCGTGGCGGGGCATCATGCCAAAATCACGCTGGAATACCAGACCCGCCCGGTCTATGCCGTGAATGCCGCGAACGACAATGCCATTGAGCGTACGGGCTATCGAGGCGAATTCATCCTGCAAACGCACATCTTTTTGTAATTGGAAAACGGAATGTCATGGCCGACGAACGCAATAGCAAGTTGCTCATCACCTTCGCCGTTTTCCTGTTTTTGTTCAATTTTCCGATCATCGGAATGGTTGACCGGCAAGGAACCTGGCTGGGAATGCCGCTGCTGTTTATTTACCTGTTTTTTGTGTGGTTGTTGCTCATTGCCGTGGTGGCCGTGATTGTTTCCAGGAAAAACAAAAATTGAGCGGGTGTTACCGATCTTTACCGCCCTAAACTGCCACAGTTCATGGGACTTAGCCTGATTGTCGGCTGTTCGCTGGCATATATTTCATTGCTTTTTGTGATTGCCTGGTGGGTAGACAAGCATGCCGATCAGGGGAAAAGTTTAGTGTCCAGTCCGTACGTATATGCCCTTTCGCTGGCGGTGTACTGTACGGCCTGGACGTTTTTTGGGTCGGTTGGTCGGGCTACGACGGGCGGGCTGAGTTTTCTTGGTGTTTATCTCGGCCCCTCTTTGCTGGCGCCGTTGTGGTATATGCTGTTGCGCAAAATGATTTTGATTTCAAAAAACCAGCGCATCACCAGCATCGCAGATTTCATTTCGGCACGGTATGGGAAAAACGCCACGATCGCCGTTTTAGTGACCCTCATTGCAGTATTGGGCATTGTACCCTACATTTCCATCCAACTGAAGGCCGTGGCGTTCGGTATCAACACGCTGACGCATTTTGGCGAATCGCCGCCACCTCCGCCGGTACATTTTTGGCTGGATGCAGGCTTTTGGATTACTATTGCCATGGCGTTGTTCACCGCAGTTTTCGGAACCCGGAAACTGGATCCCAACGAGCGGCATGAAGGCCTTGTGGCTGCTATTGCATTCGAAAGTATTGTCAAATTATTGGCTTTTCTGGCCGTTGGCATCTTTGTTACTTTTGTGATTTACGGTGGATTCGGCGACCTGTTCAGCAAAGCAATCGCCAATCCGGATACCGCCCGTCTGCTGTCGTTCGAGGGCACAGGTACCACGCCCTTTACCTGGAACATCCTCTGTTTGCTTTCCCTGTTTGCGATTATTTTACTGCCCCGCCAATTCCACATATCGGTGGTGGAAAACACCTCGCCACGGCATGTTCCCAAAGCCATGTGGGTATTTCCATTGTACCTTCTGCTGATTAATGTATTTGTACTTCCCATTGCTCTGGCGGGAAAAATGACCTTCGGCGCCGCCATTGATCCCGACACCTTTGTGATCAGTTTGCCCCTGTCTCAAGGCGCCGGCTGGCTGGCCTTGGCTGCCTTTATCGGCGGTTTTTCGGCTGCTACGAGCATGGTGGTTGTGGAAGCAACAGCTTTGAGTATTATGTTCAGCAATCACATCGTAGTACCGATGCTCATCAAAACGCGACGATTCGGCGGTGAAACATCCCTGGTGGATGGAGCATCTCGGTTGCTTGATATCCGGCGGGTAAGTATTTTGCTGATGCTGTTCCTGGCATACTTGTACCAGAAAACAGTGGGCAACACGTACGACCTTGTATCGGTAGGTCTTATCTCCTTTACTGCAGTTGCCCAACTGGCGCCGGCTTTTATCGGGGGCATGTACTGGAAACGCGCCACCAATCAGGGCGCCGTGGCGGGCCTGATCGTGGGTTTTGTTCTTTGGGCCTATTGCCTGCCTTTACCGAGTATGGCCAAAGCCGGTTTATTGCCCGGCTCGTTTGTGGAAAACGGCTTGTTCGGCCTGTCGTTTTTGAAACCTTACGCGCTATTCGGCTTGTCGGACCTTGACCCCATCACGCACGCGGCCTTCTGGAGTTTGTTGTTCAACACCTGGCTATATGCCATTGTGTCCATTAATACGAAACCCTCCACGCTCAACCTGACACAAGCAGACCTTTTTGTCAATATCCACAAATACATAGGCGGCCAGGAGGCCGATGTGCTGAAACGCGAAGCCAAAGTAGACGAACTTCGCCGGCTTCTCAACCGCTTTCTGGGCGAAGCCCGTACAATTGGCATTTTCAATGAATACCAGGCCATGAGCGGCACCTCTTTGTCGGGCCAGCAAGTAGCGCAGGCAGATCTGGTCAATTTTGCCGAGACCCACCTGGCCGGCGCTATCGGCGCGGCATCGGCCCGCCTGGTGATGGATAGTGTGGCAAAAGAAGAGAACATCACAATGGACGAAGTCATGCGCATCCTGGAACAAACCCGGGAGGCGGTAGAGCATGGACGTTTGATGGAGGCAAAAAATACCGAATTGAAAACCCTGACTCTTCAGTTGACAGCCGCCAATGAGCAACTGAAAAACCTCGATCGCCTGAAGGCCGATTTTATTACCACCGTGACACACGAACTGCGGACTCCGGTGACCAGTATCAAGTCGCTCTCCAAAATTATTCTGGATTACTCCGACGAACTGGATGCGGTGCGCAAACAGGAATACCTGCAAATCCTTGTCACGGAAAGCGACCGCATCAGCCGCCTCATAAATCAGGTGCTTGATATTGAAAAAATTGAAACTAACGAAGCGCCGCTTCAGATCGAACACCTCGACCTGAGCGAACTGGTATGGCATACCGCTACCGGAATTAGCCAACTGGCAGCCGAACGCGGAGCACAACTACACCTGTCCGGCACCGAATCGCCATTGCCGGTAATGGCCGACCGCGACCGGCTCGTGCAGGTAATCGTCAACCTGTTGTCAAACGCCATCAAATTCTGCGACACTGAAAATGGTCGGGTTGAAGTACAAGTCGGGCGCCGGGGGCGAATGGTCGTACTCACGGTACGCGACAACGGAGCCGGCATTCCACCTGCCATGCAGCGCATGATCTTCGACAAATTCACTCAGTTGCACAGTCCGGCAAAGGGCAAACCACAAGGAACCGGTTTGGGGTTGTACATCACCAAAACTATCGTAGAAAAACACGGTGGAAGCATTCGGGTAGAGAGCGAACCGGGAAAAGGCGCCGCATTCGAGGTGCTATTGCCGCTTGAATCCGCAGTTTGATGAAAAAGAAATGCGTGCCCGACCGGAGGTTCAGATCAGTTGCCTACTTTTAGGCCGGTTTTTAAAAACAACCAATTTGTACTTTGGAACGGCCAGTGCGTACCGCTAAAATTCTGATCGTAGATGATGAGCCGAACATCGTTTTGGCCATCGAATTTTTAATGCAACGGGAAGGTTATAAAACCGAAAAAGCCTTCGACGGCCTGCAAGCGCTCGAAATGGCAGCCGGTTTCATGCCCGACATTATTATCCTCGACGTCATGATGCCCGGCCTGAATGGGTTCGACGTGAGCCGGCATATCCGGCGGGCACCAGAACTCGAACACTGCAAGATAATTTTTCTTACGGCAAAAGGTACACAGCGCGATAAACAAACCGGCTACGATAGCGGCGCGGAAACCTACCTGATCAAACCCTTCGATAATGATGAGCTGGTTACCGTGGTGCAGGAGATGCTCGCTTACGGTTAAACAAATTTGATTCCTGTTTTCACACAATAATTGTCCCCCCGCATGATGTGCCCGCATGTCTGACGGAGCAAAGTATTTTTTAAAAAACAAAGAAAATAAATATAGATAACTATATGTATTATTTTTACTTTTGCACTACCCCTGAAAAACGCTTTGAAACACCTGACATGGCCTCCAAACGGTCTATCACCATAAACTGGGCCGGATCAGTATAACCGGCGTATGTCCGATGTCGTACAAATCCATCTACCGGGAAAGTATCGCCGACCCTGAAAAATTTTGGTCTGAACAGGCGCAGAACCTTGATTGGTTTCACGTGCCCGACAAGGCTTTAAGTACCGACCCGGACGGGTTGCACCGCTGGTTTGCCGGCGGCAAACTCAATACCTGCTACCTGGCACTGGACCGACATGTCGCTGCAGGCAGAGGGGACCAGACAGCACTGGTTTATGATTCTCCAGTTACCCAGACATTCAGCCGATTTACCTACCGTGAGGTGTTGCACGAAACTGCACGCCTTGCAGGCGCTTTGCATGCGCTAGGGGTAGGGAAGGGTGATCGCGTAATTATCTATATGCCGATGATTCCGCAGGTGGTTTTTGCCATGTTGGCCTGTGCGCGCCTTGGTGCCATACACTCGGTGGTGTTTGGCGGTTTTGCCGCACACGAACTGGCGTTGCGCATTGACGATGCTTGTCCCAAAGTTATTCTGACGGCTTCGGCAGGCATAGAATTTGATAAAATTATCCCGTACAAACCAATCGTGGACAAGGCCCTGAACGATGCAGCCCATTCAGTTTCCAATGTACTGGTGTATCAGCGCCGAATGTGCTTAGCCGATTTAAACGAACCCAGAGATCGCGACTGGGAACTGCTTGTGCGGGAGGCTGCTCCGGCGGACTTTGTGGCGCTTGACGCCACCGACCCGTTGTATATCCTGTACACCAGCGGCACTACGGGCAAACCCAAAGGAATTGTGCGCGACAACGGAGGGCATGCCGTAGCGCTGGCTTTTTCCATGAGACACATTTATCAATGCGGCCCGGGCGATGTATTCTGGGCGGCCAGCGATGTGGGTTGGGTGGTCGGACATTCCTATATCGTGTATGCACCGCTGATTACCGGTTGCACTACGATTCTCTACGAAGGCAAACCCGTCCGAACACCGGATGCCGGCGCTTTCTGGAGGGTCATCGCCGAATATGGAGTAAAAACCATGTTTACGGCGCCCACGGCTATCCGGGCAATAAAAAAAGAAGACCCGGATGGATTGCTGAAGAACATGTATGATTTATCTGCGCTGCAATACTTGTTTCTTGCCGGCGAACGCTGCGATGTGGCTACCTTGCAATGGGCGCAGCAACTGCTGCCGGGCAAACCGGTCATTGATCACTGGTGGCAAACGGAAAGTGGCTGGCCCATGCTCGTCACGCCGATTGAAAATGGCCTGGTACAACCAATTAAACCGGGTTCAGCAGGACGTCCCGTTCCCGGATTTCAGGTGCATATTCTGGACCAGAATGCGCAACCATTGCCTCCCGATGAGGAAGGCGCGGTGGGCGTTAAACTGCCTTTGCCCCCGGGTTGCATGCCCACATTGTGGAAGGCAGCGGAAGTTTTTCGCGAAAGTTACCTGTCTGCTTATCCGGGTTATTATTTCACCGGCGACGGTGGCTATCAGGACGCAGATGGCTACACTTTTATCACCGGTCGGATTGACGATGTGATCAATGTGGCCGGGCATCGTTTGTCTACTTCCGACATGGAAGAAATTGTTGCAGCCCATCCGGCAGTAGCCGAGTGTGCCGTCATCGGGGTGGCCGACGCGCTGAAAGGACAGGTACCTCTGGGCTTTGTGGTGTTAAAAACTGGAATTCAAATGGATGAACTTGCACTGGAAGCGGAGCTGGTAGCCATGGTACGCGAACGGCTTGGAGCACTTGCATGTTTTAAAAAAGCGCTGTTGGTCAATCGCCTGCCCAAAACACGGAGTGGAAAAATTTTGCGCCGGGTGATGCGGAATATTGCCGACGACAAGCCCTATAACGCGCCTTCAACTATCGAAGACACAGCGGTTCTGAGCGAAATTGAAGCCGTTTTTAAACATATACCAACCTTGAAGTCCCGTTAGTTATTCTTCCACTCATTCACCTTTTATTCCGACATCTTATTTTTTACCATGACATTGCAAATAAAAACACTCGACGAGTACCACAGCGAATATGCCCGGTCGGTTTCCGATCCCGAAGGCTTCTGGGCCGAGCAGGCTTCCACGTTTCGCTGGCGCAAACCCTGGCGGCAGGTCTTGAAATGGAATTTCCGTGAGCCTAATGTCAAATGGTTCGTGGGCGGGCGGCTGAATATCACCGAAAATTGCCTCGACCGGCACCTTGAAACCCGCCCTGATCAGGTGGCTATTCTTTGGGAACCCAACGACCCAAAGCGTAAGGTGCGCAAGATCACTTACAAACAACTGCATGGTTTGGTGTGTCGGTTTGCCAATGCGCTCAAAGCGCAAGGGGTGAAAAAAGGCGACCGGGTGTGTATCTACATGCCCATGACGCCCGAACTGGCCGTAGCCGTATTGGCCTGTGCGCGTATTGGAGCCGTGCATTCGGTGGTTTTTGCGGGTTTCAGCGCCGTATCGCTGGCCGACCGGATCAAGGACGCCGGCGCCCGGGTAGTGCTCACGTCGGACGGCAACTCGCGCGGCGCAAAGAATATCCCGGTCAAACCAGTGGTGGACGAGGCACTTGCCCTCGGCTGCGACACGGTGGAGCATGTCATCGTGCATCAAAATACCGGCGACCCGGTACATATGCAGTCCGGACGCGACATCTGGTGGCACGACGCCGTGAAAGGCAAACGCCGCAGCGGCAAAGCCACCGCAGTGGACAGCGAAGACCTCCTGTTCATCCTCTACACCTCCGGCTCCACAGGTAAACCCAAAGGCGTGGTGCATACCCACGGAGGGTACATGGTGTACACGGAGTACACGTTTCGCAATGTGTTTCAGTACCAACCGGGCGATGTGTACTGGTGTACTGCCGACATCGGCTGGGTCACCGGGCACTCGTACATTGTGTACGGCCCCTTGTTGGCAGGCGCCACCTCGGTCATGTTCGAGGGCATCCCTACGTTCCCCGATGCCGGGCGTTTCTGGGATGTGATTCAGCGGCACAAAGTCAACATTTTTTACACCGCTCCCACCGCCATTCGGGCCTTGATGGCTGCCGGCGACCAGTGGGTGAAGGGCCGGCGAATGCCCTCGCTGCGGGTGCTGGGTACGGTGGGCGAGCCGATCAACGAAGAAGCCTGGCACTGGTACAACGAACGCATCGGCAAGAAACGTTGCCCCATCGTGGATACCTGGTGGCAAACCGAAACCGGCGGTATTCTGATCAGCCCCATCGCCGGCGTCACGCCGCTCAAACCCTGCTACGCCACCTTGCCGTTGCCGGGGGTGCAGCCCTGCCTCGTGGATGCCAATGGCAACGAACTGGAAGGCAACGATGTGGAAGGCATGCTGTGTCTGAAATTTCCCTGGCCCTCCATCCTTCGGACGACCTATGGCGATCACGAGCGTTGCCGCCAGACGTATTTTTCAACCTTCAAAAACAAGTATTTCACCGGCGACGGCGCCCGCCGCGATGCCGACGGCATGTACCGCATCATCGGCCGGGTGGACGACGTGATCAACGTGTCGGGGCACCGCATCGGCACCGCAGAAGTGGAGGATGCCATCAACAAAACCCCGCGTGTGGTGGAATCGGCTGTGGTGGGCTACCCGCACGATATCAAAGGGCAGGGCATTTACGCCTATGTCATTGCCGACGGGCCGGTGGCCGATGAGGCGGCATTCAAAAAAGCAGTGCTCGACACGGTGACTCAACAGATCGGCCCCATCGCCAAACCGGACAAAATTCAGGTAGTACCGGGGCTGCCGAAAACACGTTCGGGCAAAATCATGCGGCGTATCCTGCGGAAAATTGCCGAAGGCGACACGTCTAACCTCGGCGACCTCAGCACCCTTCTGAATCCCGAAGTGGTAGAGGAAATCAGGGAGGGAAATACAAGACTTTGACCCGCAGGTGTCGCTTTAGTGTTTTTGAAAACGCACGTCTCGAATAAAATTTTCGTCGGTCAGGGTTTTCAAAAACGCAATGATTTGCTTTTTCTCCGTATCAGACAAGGCAATCCCGTTTTGCAGCAGTGGGTCGAGTGTCGGCGAATTTTTAATACCTGAGGCGTAATGATCCAGCACGGACTGAAGCGTCGGAAACTTGCCGTTGTGCATGTACGGCGGCGTTTTTTCCACATTTCGCAGCGAAGGCACGGCGAATTTGCCGATGTCTTCAGCAAGCGCACTGACTTCATTCCGGCCCTTGTCAAGCGAAAAATCGTTGAGGATGCCGTTGTTACGGAACGTTTGATCGGTGAAAAGTTCGCCGGCATGACAGGTCGAACATTTCTCCCGAAACAGGTTCAGACCGGCAATTTCATCGGTGCTCAGACTATTGCCCGGCTCGTTTCGCACGAAACGGTCGTAGCGGCTGTCGGCGCTTACCAGCATGTTCATAAACTGCGAAAGTGCCTGGAGCATACTTGCGCCGGTGATGCTGTCCCGTTCCGGAAACGCCAGTTTGAATAATTGTGGGTATTCGGGGTGCCGGTTCAGCTTGCGGACCACATTTGCGGGCAATTCATCCATTTCCACCGGGTTTTGGATCGCGTTCAGCGGCACGAGGTCGAGGTGCGGAACGCCGCCGTCCCAGAAAAAAGTTGTGCGCCAGGCCATGTTCTGGATGGCCGGCGCATTGCGTTTGCCGAAAAGCCCGTCAATCCCGTGGCTGGTCGGGTGATCCACATGGCTGAAGGCCGAAAAACTGATGTGGCAATCGGCACAGGCGATGGTACTGTCGCGGCTGAAGATGGCATCGTAAAAAAGGCGTCGGCCCAACTGAAAGCCGGCCGTGGTAACTTCGTTTTTTGTAAAATCGTAGACCGGCGCCGGGAAGTTTTTCGGCACGCTGAATTTCAATTCCGCATCGGGTGTCTGGGGGGCGTCTTTTTGGCAGGAAGCAAGGCTCAGTAACAGGCTTGCGACGAGCAGATTTTTACATAAATTTCTCATATTCAGGAATTTGGTATAACGTCGGCGAGGTTCATAACCTCGCCGACGTTTGCTCAATCAGGTGGTCGGCACTAATGGTTGTGGACGTGATCGAGTTTGAACATGTCTGCGTAGTTGTCGGCTACCGTTTTAGAGTACGGCCCGGCGTGCGACGTCGGGTTGACTGCTACACTGATATTCGTTGGGGACGTAAACATTTCCAGTACATCCACGAAGACATGTGCGGTCGGGGCTTCTTTGTCGCGCCGAATTTGGGCCGGCTCGTCGTGACTATGCAAGGTGACGGTTTTGATGTTGTTGAGCGTAGGAGACGTCAGGCCGCCGTACAAACCGGTGTGGTACTGGAAAATATTTTCACCCAGCATCGGGTCGAGCGGCGCCTGTGGCGACGTGCCTTCCACTTTTACGAAAATATAACCGCTGTTCCAGGCCCAGTACATCCCGGAGGCCCCGCTGGCCGGGTCGAGTACCCCTGTGCGCTGCGAAATATCGGACACGCTTTTGGCGCTGTCCACACCAATCATAAACCGGATTTCTTCGTAGTCGCCGGCAGGAATGTTGTTGAGGACGATTTCGCGGCTGTCCGGGTCATCGTGCTTGCACAGGAAATAGCACGAATCCTTCGGAACAGTGTATTCCGAACCGTCGGACTTTATGAGGACAAAGTTGGACACGAAATAATTGAACGTGCTGAATTTCAGCGTTTCGCCGGCGGCGTTTTTGTAATCATTGCCGAAAACAAGTGCGGCGTCGCCGGCACGGTTGTCGAATTCGATGGTAAGCGAGCCTACGCCCGAGAGGTCTTCTTCGTCCTTGCTGCAGTTGGAAAATACGGTTGCCAATGCGATGAGGGCAAAAAGCCCGAGGATATTCTTTTTCATTATGTGTGCTAATTTTGAATTTTAACGATTGATAATTAATGTGTTGAATCAGTTTGTGACATTTGGGAACATCATTGGGGGCGTGGGGTTGGCCGTTGCTTTCCCGCCTCCGAAAAGAAAAACGGCGGAAGCATTGAGCCGGGACTGCGGCTTCACGTGGCCATTGGAAAAGTCGCTGCTTACGGGTAGTTGCCAGCCAAGGCTGAATGCCAGGTTTCCGCTGAAAATTTCCGTGCCGATCATCCCGAACGTAGCCCAGCCGCCGGTATCGTCTACCTGTACGCCGTCTTCGGTGTCTTGATTCCGGTAGTCAAACGAAGCGCCTGCGTAAGGCAAAAAAGTAGTTTTACCCACCTTTTTGCCGACAAATGCGCGGAAACCGCTGTTCAGCCGATTGCCGAAACGGTACCCTGCGTCGGCACTGCCCATGAGGTGATACGCCCCGTCGAAACTTACGCCCCAGTTGTTATGCCGAAGCGCATACACGCCGGAAATGAGGACGTCCAGACTTCCGGAGCCGGGTTGCAGCGCAGGGGGCAGTTCGCCGGTTTCTGTTTGCGGGTCGTGGAAATCGGTTTTCCCGGTCGGCAATTTTACCCCACCGCCGAGCAGTACGGTCTGTTGCCAATTCCGTGCGGATTGCCGTGTCGGATCGAGCAGGGCAAATTGTGCTGACAGCGTGGCGTCGCCCACTCCATGCAGGTTGAGTGCTTTTCCGGTGTCGAAACGGCGCTGGTTAAACTGAAAAGGCAGGGTAGCGACGACTTGAACCCTCCGGTGTGGATTCCAGCGCCCCCAGAGTTCGAGGCTGCTGAAACGTTCTTCCGAATTCGGTTCGCTGCCGTGCGCATCCGTGTCGAATGCTTGTGTTTGCCAACGGAGTCCAACGAAGTGTCGGGGCATGAGCGGCAATAATCCTAAGGAGTTCCCTCCGCCGGCACAACCGCAGATATCACATGCCGTTGCCGGCAATGCCAGGCACAGCACAACCCCTGTCGCGATAAAACGAGACAGAATGTTCATGTAATGTGGAAATTAGGTGGTGAACGTCAGGTGTGATCGCACCCAAACGATTCGGTCACGCAGCCATTACCCGGCAAGGCACTAAGCCTGCGGGGACACTTGAAAAAATGCGGCTGAAACGCTTGGGCGAACAAGTGCGCCCGGAAACGACGGAGGGTGGAAAATACTTTTGTCAGGAATCAGTCCCCGGTGCCTCCCCTGACCGGGAACCAATACTGCCGGTTCTTCCATCGCAGCCGGAAGACGAAGTGCCGGGGCCGCTTCCGGGGTTACGGCTACTTCGACAGCTTTTCGAAGCGGCGGAAATTCCGTACCGTCATTGGCAGGCGGATTGTCCGGCGCTTCGGCTATTTTCTTTTTCAAATAGCACTTGCCGTCGCACTCCAACTCGGGTTTATCGCGATTTTCGCAGAGCGTCGTTGCGATTGCTGCGCGGTTGGCAAGCCAATACACCACCACCCCGGCATTGTAAAAAGCCTGGCCGGCGATGAGTGCCGTCAAAAAGTATGGAACCAACCGACGCATCGGCGGCAAAGGTAATGCGGCTATCCATCTTTGCCTCGACGAAAGTCAGGTATCATTGTGTTTAAAATCATCATTTGGGGCAAGTTGCCTGAAACACTTACTCGAACACGGCACATTGTTTTTTCCAGAGAACCATGGATTCCTGAGTCATGTGTTACCTTCGCCTGCGCGAATTACCGGTCACTACGACAGTCCAAAATCATCGCTTAGGGTAACTAAAATTTTAATCAAATTTTAAACCTTTTGGCCGGTGAGCGCTTATGTTGGCACAAAAAAATTTAACTCACAATATGGATAACAACACAAGTACGTCAACACCGACACATGCAGCAAACGGGGAAAGCAAGTGCCCGTTTTCCGGCGGTATGCTCAACAAAGTCGCCGGGGGGGGCACTTCCAACCGCGACTGGTGGCCCAACCAATTGAAGTTGAACATCCTGCGCCAGCACTCCGGCCTGTCGAATCCGATGGGGGAAAAGTTCAACTACGCGGAAGCCTTCAAGTCGCTCGACCTGAATGCCTTGAAAAAAGACCTCTTCGACCTGATGACCAACTCCCAGGACTGGTGGCCTGCCGACTATGGTCACTATGGCCCGTTTATGATTCGTATGGCCTGGCACAGTGCCGGCACGTATCGTATTTCCGACGGGCGTGGCGGCGCCGGCACCGGTACCCAGCGTTTTGCACCGCTCAATAGTTGGCCCGATAATACCAACCTCGACAAGGCGCGTTTGTTGCTTTGGCCGATCAAACAGAAATACGGCAACAAGATTTCCTGGGCCGACCTGATGATTCTTGCCGGCAACTGCGCCCTCGAATCCATGGGTTTCAAAACCTTCGGTTTCGCCGGCGGACGCGAAGATGTGTGGGAGCCCGAAGAAGATGTGTACTGGGGTTCGGAATCCGAATGGTTAGGCGACAAACGCTACACCGGCGACCGCGACCTCGAAAATCCGCTCGCTGCCGTTCAGATGGGTCTGATTTATGTAAACCCGGAAGGCCCGAACGGAAACCCCGATCCGATTGCCGCCGCCCGCGACATTCGCGAAACATTTGGCCGCATGGCCATGAACGATGAAGAAACCGTAGCCCTCATTGCCGGCGGGCATACCTTCGGCAAAACCCACGGCGCCGCCGACCCCGGCAAATACGTGGGCCGCGAGCCTGCCGCCGCCGGTATTGAGGAGCAAAGCATGGGCTGGAAAAACACCTTCGGAAAAGGCAACGCCGAAGACACCATCACCAGCGGCCTCGAAGGCGCCTGGACAACTACGCCGACGAAGTGGAGCAACAACTTTTTCTGGAACCTCTTCGGCTACGAATGGGAACTGACCAAAAGTCCCGCCGGCGCGCACCAGTGGATTCCAAAACACGGCATGGGCGCCGATACGGTGCCGGATGCGCACAACCCCAACAAGCGCCACACGCCTGTGATGCTGACTACCGACCTGGCGTTGCGCTTTGATCCGGCGTACGAGAAAATTTCCCGCCGGTTCTTTGAAAACCCGGACGAGTTCGCCGATGCCTTCGCCCGGGCCTGGTTCAAACTGACCCACCGCGACATGGGCCCGCGCGCCCGCTACCTCGGCCCGGAAGTGCCGACGGAAACGCTGATCTGGCAAGACCCGGTGCCCGCTGTCACGCACCCGCAGATTGATGCACAGGACATCGCTGCGCTGAAAGGCAAAATTCTGGCTTCGGGCCTGACGGTGTCCGAGTTGGTGTCCACTGCCTGGGGATCGGCCGCCACATTCCGGGGCTCCGACAAACGCGGTGGAGCCAACGGCGCGCGTATCCGCCTCGCCCCGCAGAAATACTGGGCCGTGAACAACCCGACGCAATTAGCCAAAGTGCTGGACACGCTGGAAGGCATCCAGTCGGCGTTCAACAACGCACAGAGCGGCGGCAAACGGGTGTCGCTTGCCGACCTGATCGTGCTGGGTGGCTGCGCTGCCATCGAACAGGCAGCCAAAAACGCCGGACATGCTGTGACGGTACCGTTCACACCCGGCCGCACCGACGCCACGCAGGATCTAACCGACGTGGATTCCTTCGCGGTGCTGGAGCCGAAAGCCGATGGTTTCCGCAACTATGTGAAAGCCAAATACCCGGTTTCGGCGGAAGAAATGTTGGTAGACAAAGCGCAATTGATGACCCTGACGGCGCCCGAAATGACGGCGCTTGTGGGCGGTATGCGCGTGCTGGACACCAATTTCGACCAGTCCAAACACGGCGTATTCACCAAACACCCCGGCGCACTCACCAACGACTTTTTTGTAAACCTGCTCGATCTAGGTACTACCTGGAAGGCTGCTTCGGCGGCGCAAGACGTGTTTGAAGGCCGCGACCGCAAAACCGGCGAGGTAAAATGGACCGGCACCCGCGTGGACCTCATCTTCGGTTCCAACTCGGAACTACGTGCACTGGCTGAAGTGTACGCCTGCGCCGACGGCCAAGGCAAATTTGTGCAGGATTTCGTGGCTGCCTGGAACAAGGTGATGAACCTCGACCGGTTTGATCTGGCCTGATTATTCTGAAAATTGAGCGGTAGCAAGGCTGCTACTCTACTGAAATGCGAAGCGGCGACCTGTCACAGGTCGCCGCTTCTTCTTGTATCCGGGAGTCTTATCGCCTACTCGCACTGAAGCCCTGGTAGAATGGTTGGGCAATCTTTGGGTAAGAAATATAGCGTGCCGGGACAAGGGCGGACAGCGAGTATTCGTGTCGTGGCTGCAGGGAAAGTGGATGTTATTACCCCCTTTTCACTTTCCACACCGCCTGCCGTTGACCGGGTCGGCCTTCGTTGGCAATGAGCCAGGTAGCGTCGTTCCACCAGGTAACCGACTCGAACTGCCGCGCAAAAATGCACTTGGGTAGCCGTTTGGATGTGCGCCTGCCTTGAAGAAACCTGCTGCCGCTGAAATCGGTAAAAAAATACGCCGTAGCGCGGGTGTAGGGGATAAAGCCTAATTTTTTGCCCACGATGTAACTGGTCAAGGCGAGTGTTTTGCCGTCGGGGCTTAGCGCGGCGCCGGTCACCACACGGTTTTTCAGAAACAGGCTGTCGCGCAATTCCGCCTTGTAGTGCCCTGGCCGAGCGGGCAGCACGTAGTGTTTGGTCACAAAATTTCCTTTGAACACCACCTTCGAAAACAGGTGCAGGCTGTCCTGGAAAAACACCATAGCCTCGCAGTTGAAGTTCCAGTCTCGGTCGTCGGCAGGCGGGAAAGCCTGCTGGTCGGGGTATTGAAAAAGGATGGAGTCAAGTACCTGCGTTTCAGGATGGTAGCGAAAAATGCAGAGATCGCGGCGCGCATTGCGGTTGTTTCCGAAGTCGCCGATGTACAGGTGTCCGTCGGGCGCAAGCGTGAGGTCTTCCCAGTCGCGGTTGGGCACGGGCAACGTGCGGGTTTCGAGAAGTTTGCCGGTTACGGGATCGAACAAGAACAGTTCCGGTGGATTGCGGCTGTCGTTCAGCATCCACAAATGGCCTTCCGGTGTACGCACCATGCCCGACACTTCCCGAATAGCATCCGGCAGAAGGGTTCGGCGGGCGGGGAATTCCTGGGCAGCCGACAGGAGCGGAAACAGGATACAGGCGAGCAGGGTAGGGCAGGCCGTACCGGCGATTTTGGGGCGTTTGAACCAGACGATACAGCAGTCGAGCATGGGAAATTGCGGCAGTTTTAGTTTGTATGACTCAGGCGCGCGGGCGTTTCACGGTGTACGGCACCGTTTCGTCTAACAGCAGGACTTCCTGAACGACCTCTGCCAGAGCATCCTCTTGAATTTCCCCGATAGCGAAATATGTGACGCCGGCTACCTGTGTACGGTTTTTGAAATCCAGCAGTCCGTTTTTGTTCGATAGTTCATTGGCCCGGACAAAGCACAGTTCCACTGCGCTGTTTTTTAGTGGATTCAGGTAGCACAGCCACGATTTTCGGTAAAAAAACGGCACCCGGTATCGAATACGGCACGTTACCTGTGGATACGTCGAAAGGAACTGGTGCAGGACGAGCATGATACGGCGTTGTTCGCCGTCGAGCGATTCTATGTAGTCGAGGCAGGCAGTCAAGGCAGTGGACAAAAAAAAGGATGCTTGCGGGGCAAGCATCCAGAGGTTTGAGTTGTAGTCCCGAGTGGAATCGAACCACTATCTGAGGTTCCGGAAACCTCCATTCTATCCGTTGAACTACGGGACCAGTTAAAAAATCGGAGCGCAAAGGTAGACAAAACTCCTGCGCATTGGCAAGCATAAATTCCGTTCAAAAAAAATCACGCCGGATACCGGCTAAAAATTCATCTACGCTGTCTTGTGTTTCCCGGAGTAGTGTCTCCGGGTTGTGGTGCCGGATGGCAGTGCCGTAACGAATGACTACGTCGGTGTATTTTTTTCCAAAACATTGGATAAAGTGCGGCAAGAAGGTGTCGGCGCCGAGCCAGTAGTCCTGCGGGTTTCGGAAATCAATGGCTACCGGCACCACCGGTATTTCCTGTGCGGCTGCAATCGCAAAGGCTCCGGGCCGAAATGGAATGGACTGCGGCCGGTTGTGTGTGGTGCCTTCGGGGAACAAGATGACGGGAAACCCCTCCCGAATCTTGTCGCCGATGGCGCTGCGCGTATGCTTCCGGCTCTGCGGGTCTTCGCGTTTGATGTACAGCACTCCCGTAAGCCGCGCTCCCGTACCAATGACGGGCCAGTTGGCTACCTCCGCTTTGGATACCGGGAAGCCCGGAACATCGCTGCTGATGACTGCCGGATCAATGTAGCTGCGGTGGTTGCACATGAGGATGCAGGGAAAATCGGGTGGAGTGCCCAGCACCGAGACGCGTACGCCCAGAGTCGGTAACAAGCAGTTGCGGGTCCATCGCCGGCGGATGTCGAGGAATCTCCGCATGTCCATGCCGTTCCAAAAGGCAAGCCAGCGCACCCATATAATCAGCACCACGACAAAACCGAGAAAAAAAAGCAGGCGAAACACGCCGCGCGCGTTTTTCATAGCACAAATTTTTGTTCGAAACGGGCTTTTGAGGCGGGCGCCTCTTCGAGTTTTGCTTCAATCCATTGACGCACTTCCTGCTCCAGCGCCTCGCTGTCGTCGTGTTGAAGCACCGGGCCGTAGCAGATGCGCACCCGAATTTCCGGCTCCTGAAAGCGCTGCCAGGCATGTCGGGAAAACGTCGTGTCCCCAATCCAGAAATCGCGCTCGTCTTCAAAACAAATGGCTACCGGAACTACGGGCAAGTCCCATTTGGCGGCAGCCTTGAAGCCGCCTTTTTTAAAAAGGAGCATACCCGGCAGCCCGGATGTGGTACCTTCCGGGAATAAAATGATCGAAAAACGGTCTAGCAGCAATACATCAGCCATTGCCTTCAGAATGGAAACCCGGCTGTTGCCGTGCTCGCGCCGCACATACAGGATACCCGCCCAACGGGCGCCTTTGCCGATCAGGGGCCAGTCGGCCAGTTCGGCCTTGGCTACAGGATAAGCAAACACATCGCGCAGCAGCAGAATGGGGTCGAGGTACGAGCGGTGGTTAGCCATGAAAATGCAGGGGAAATCGGGCGGGATGCCCTCCACAGTAGCCCGAACGCCTACACCGTGAAGTAGCCTTATGGCCCATTGCCGGCGCACGGCCATCACCCGTGCGGTGTCGGATTTTAACCAGACGCGCCGCCAGTACACTTCGGCGACGATACGCGCAGTGTAGACTATACAAAAAAGTAATCGGTAAACGACAAGAATGATTCGCACAGGCGCAAATGTAAAAAGGCGCAGAGCCTGTCCGCGCCTTTTTATGTCGGTTGTATGGGAAACTGTCGCCGGGGCAGGACCGGAAGTTAAATTCTCTGGACCATGCCAGGCGTAATTTACAGGTCGGTGCCCGGGCAGCCGTAACCGCGGTGGCAGGCTTCGAGGACAACAAAGGCTGCCAGAAGGGCAAGGGCGAGAAATTTTTTCCAGTTCTTCATGCTTTAAAATTTGTCAGATTTCTAAATGCGCCGGAAGGCGGTGGCTGAAATTCGGGACTAAACGGAATTGCAACCGGCATATTGTCGCAAATGTTGTGCCACCGAAATTTTTGCGCAAAGGTATGTTCAAAAAACCAGGAACGCACCTCAAGTGTTCATGTCCGGGAAACAATTCTTGCATCATTGCAGTATCTTGGACTACATTCGCTCCCCCTAAACCAATGAAGAATCAGAAAATACTTGTGAAGCATCATCCGACAGTGGGTCAGGCATCTTTTTTAATCCGTCATCCTGTGAACAAACTATTTCTAAAACCGTGATTTACAAAGTTAAATTGAAAAATGCCGACGACACGGTCTTGCTGGACGACCATGTGTATGAATGGCTAACGGCCGACCCTTATCTGTCCAAAGTTGACCTGATTCACAACCTGCGCAAACACTCCAGCGGATGTGCAGTTTTCCAAAAAAACTGGAAAAAGGCAAACGGTACCTACAAAACCGAGACCATTTACCTGCACAAACTTATCGCGGAGAAGTTCTTGTCGGAACAAAAAAGCGGGGGCAACCAATTAGTCAGCGCTCGAAACAACGATAAACTGGATTGCCGTCTGGAAAATCTGTATTTCCGATCAAGGTCTGTAGCAAGCCGGTTGCGCAAAACGAGCAACAAAACCGGATACACCGGGGTATACCAGGAGAGCAACCGCTATCGGGCGGTCATTTCCATCAACGGCAAAGCCGTGCACCTCGGCATGTTCGATACTCGGGAAGAGGCGGCTCTGGCCTACAACCGGGCATCCAAAGAAATTTACCGGGACGATGCCAAGGTGAACAAAATCAAGTGATTTTAGTGCATCCGATCACTTCGGGCGGGCATATTTCCCATCACGGAGGCTTCGTAGCGCAGGTACTCCTGCCAGCGATTCCACGTCGCATCCTTGCCGAAATAACGCTCTGCCAGGTCGAGAAACATCCGGTAATGCCCGGCTTCGGCTATCATGAATTTGTGGTACCAGCCCCGCAGATCTTCATCGGCGCAATGCAACGAGAGCAGCCTGAACCGTTCGCAGCTACGTGCTTCGATGAGCGCGCAGGTCAGCAGTCGTTCCAGCAGAGCCTCGTCGCGTGTGCCGCCCTTTTTTTGAAATTTCAGCAGTTCGTTCACATACTCGTCCTTGCGCTGACGACCGAGGCGAAGTGCGCGTTTTTTCAGTTCGACCAGCACCATGCGGAAGTGCCCCCATTCCTCGGTGACAATCGGCGCAAGTTCCTCCACCAATTCCTGCCTGTCGGGGAACGCCTGGATCAGGGAAATGCAGGCCGTAGCCGCTTTTTGCTCGCAGTAGGCGTGGTCGGTCAGGATTTCTTCCAGGTCCATTTCCGCCAGATTGGCCCATCGCGGATCGGTAGGGAGTTTCAGTCCAAGTGTGGTATTCATTTCATATGAGTGCTTGAGGGGGCAAAATTACGCGATACCTTTGCGGCATTCATCATGTAGCCTTGTTCCTTTATTTTGGAAAAACTAAGTATGGACGCGCTGGGGCGTCTGAGCGCGGATGCATTTGCCGAAACGGATAAAATCCCGCTGGTACTGGTACTCGACAATGTGCGTTCGGGCCTGAACGTAGGTTCTGTGTTTCGTACTGCGGATGCTTTTGCCGTGCAACAAATCATTCTGTGTGGAATCACGGCGGCGCCACCGCACCGCGAAATTCTCAAAACTGCGCTTGGAAGCACTGAAACTGTGGCATGGTCATCTGCCGAACATGCGGCAGACGCTATCGTGCAATTGAAAAACTCGGGCTACCGGGTATTCGCAGTGGAACAAACCACCCGAAAAATCTGGCTTCAGGATATTCAGCCCAAACCGGGGGAATGCTATGCCCTCGTTTTCGGAAACGAAGTGGACGGTGTGTCCGACGATGCCCTCCTTACCTGCGACGGCGCCATCGAGATTCCGCAATTCGGTACCAAACACTCACTGAACATTGCCGTGGCTGCAGGCATCGTGGTGTGGGAATTTACCCGCATGTGGAAATTTCCCACTTCCTAATTTCATTGTAGCAGTAATACGCCTGCTTTCTAACTTTGCGCCCCGTAAAAACCAGTCAACCAATCAACCAATCAACCAGTCAACCACTTGCCATGAAAGTGTTCAAATTTGGCGGCGCCAGTATCAAGGATGCCGCAGCAGTCAAAAATGTCGCCTCTATCCTGGAGCGCTACCGTAGCGAGTCGCTCGTAGTGGTGGTGTCGGCAATGGGTAAAACCACCAATGCGCTGGAAGCCGTGGTGGCCGCCCATGCAAAGCAAAACGGCCAGGCGCAGGGGCTTATTGAAGCGCTTAAAGATCAGCACTACGGGCTGATGCAGGAACTGTTCGACGCCGGCGACGAGGTTTTTGCTACCGTCAACGACACATTCGTAGAAGCCGACTGGGTGCTGGAGGAAAAGCCCTCCGATAACTACGACTACATGTACGACCAGATCGTGTGCGTAGGCGAACTGGTTTCCTCTAAAATCGTGACGGCCTACCTGAATAAAATCGGTTTGCGCACGCACTGGCTCGATGCCCGCGATGTAGTGGCTACCGATAACACCTACCGCGAGGGGTGGGTTAATTGGGAAAAAACCAAGCCCAATGCTTTGAAAACCGTTCAGCCGCTGCTGGATCAGGGCGGCTTTGTACTGACGCAGGGCTTTATCGGCTCCACGTCCGAGAATTTCACCACCACGCTGGGTCGTGAAGGTTCGGATTACTCCGCCGCCATCTTTTCCTTTTGCCTCGACTCCGAAAGCATGACCATCTGGAAAGACGTGCCCGGCGTGCTCAACGCCGACCCGCGTCTTTTCGAGAACACAATCAAACTCGACCGCCTCTCGTACCGCGAAGCTATCGAGATGACGTACTACGGCGCGCAGGTTATTCACCCCAAAACCATCAAGCCGCTGCAAAACAAGAGCATCCCGCTGTTTGTCAAATCCTTTCTGAATCCGGAAGCGCCGGGCACCGAAATCAGCAGCGATACCGAAGACACTTACCCGCCCATTATCGTGGTGGAAAAAAACCAGACGTTGCTGCACATCATCACCAACGACTACTCCTTTGTGGCCGAACAGCACATTGCCCGCCTGTTTGCCGACCTGGCTGCGCTGCGTATTTTCGTAAACATGATGCAAAATACCGCCATCAGTTTTTCCATCTGCGTGCCCAACGTACCCGAGCGGATCGAAAAATTTATCAAGGGCATATCCGACGAGTTCCGGGTCAAGCGGGAGGACGGACTGGAACTCATCACGGTGCGCCACTACAACGAGGACACAGTCAACAACCTCAAAAAAGGCATGATTGTGTTGTTTGAGGAACGCATCCGAAACACGTTACAAATGGTGGTAAAAAATGTTCCTGCAATTGAGCGGCGGGCTGTGGAACTGGAGCGCGCCAAAGGATAAGGGCTGTGGAAGGTTGAGAATATTTGACTGAACCGATTCAAGTGCAGGCACTTTGTCGAATACCAACAACCCTGTGGCATGGCGCCGTGTTCTTCGCACGCCCCAAGCCGGTATTCAACTTCGCACTTCTTATTTACTTCCTCCTGATGTTGTTCAATTCTTTGAATTTCAAACTTCTGTTTGCAGCCTTCGCGCTAACCTTCACGGCCAATACTGTTTTTGCTCAAATTCCCCCGATGGGCGGACGCGGCAACATGGGCCAAAACGCCGCCCAGATGAACGTCGGGCGTTTCTACGGCAAAGTCATTGATGAGGCTACCGGCAAAGGCATCGGTTTTGCCTCCGTTCAACTGAGCGCCATGCGGTTCGACAGTGTCGCCAAATCCATGCAGCCCAAGGTAATTGCCGGCCAATTGACCGAGGAAAACGGCGATTTCAGCCTGGAAAACCTGCCTGTCATGGGCCAGTTTACCCTTAAAATCAGTTACCTCGGCTATGCTAACCTGGAACAGAAAGTGTCCTTCGGCCCGCCTCCGGGTAGCGGTAACGGCGGCTTCAACCTGAATGCCGTGGACAAAGACCTGGGCAATATTGCACTGGAAGCAACGTCCCGGATGCTCAAGGAAGTGACGGTCACGGGAGAGGCGTCCACGGTCAGCCTTTCCCTGGATAAAAAAGTGTACAAGGTGGACAAAGACGGTGTGGCTGCCGGTGGTACTGCCGAAGACGCCCTGAAAAATGTGCCTTCCGTGAACGTGGATATTGATGGCAATGTCACCATGCGCAATGCCGCCCCGCAGATTTTTGTGGATGGCCGTCCCACCACCCTCACCATGGATCAGATTCCGGCGGAATCCATTGACAACATTGAGGTGATCACCAACCCTTCGGCCAAATACGACGCCTCCGGCGGCAATGCGGGTATCCTGAACATTGTGCTCAAAAAAGACCGGCGCGTGGGCTATAACGGCAATATCCGCGCCGGTATAGACTCGCGTGCCCGGGTCAATCTGGGCGCCGATTTGAATGCCCGTGAAGGCAAATTCAACGCGTTCCTCGGTGGCGGGCTGTTTATGCGCAAAACCCTTGGCGACGGTCAAACCGACCGATACAATCTGTTCGGCAGCCCGCTGACCAATGTGTTTCAATCGTCCAGCACGACCAATACGCGCACATTTGCTTCGGTACGCGGCGGACTCGATTGGTTCATCAACAACCGCAACAC
>JAEUUV010000288.1 GCA_016787285.1 Saprospiraceae bacterium
GAGAGAAACCCAACGAAAATCCCATTCAACCCGTTCAACCCGCTCAACCCGCTCAACCCGTTCAACCCGTTCAACCCGCTCAACCCGTTCAACCCGCTCAACCCGCTCAACCCGTTCAACCCGCTCAACCCGTTCAACCCGCTCAACCCGTTCAACCCGCTCAACCTTATCATCGTACCTTTGCCGCTCAAACATTTCATCATCATGGACAAAAATACCTGGATTGGCCTTGCCGCTGCTGCGCTGTGCCTCGCATTCGTTTTTCTTACGGCCGGTAACGGCAAAAACGCCGAAGTGGAGGCATTGATGGCTTCCACTATGGCTGTACACGATTCGGCTATGGTGGATATGGGCGCCATGAACCGCGTCGGCAGATCGCTCAAACGGGAACTGGTCGCACTCGACTCTGTAGCCCCCCGCGCCGACTCCATCCGCACCGTGCTGCGCGATATCAAAAAGGCCGAAGAGGATATGTTCGCCTGGATGCGCGCCTATGAAGCGCCGAAGGCCGAAACGCCCGCCGAAGATGCCCTCCGCTACCTCGAAGGTCAACATGCCGCAATCAGCCAAAACCAGCGCGACATCCGGGCCGCAACTGAGGCAGGACAGAAACTGCAACGGGCACAGTGAAACAAAAGCCCGGCAGGAAGCGCTCGAAAAATTTTTTGAAAGAATTTGTTTTAAAAAATCATTTGTTGTGTACTTTTACAGCCGCCAAGCACAGACTTGGCGACTTGTCATGTTTCACAAAACAAAAACGCAACAATGATGAAAAAACAACTTGTCGCAGTCCTCGTCGGCGGACTCATCCTTTTCGTATGGCAGTTCCTTTCCTGGGGTATGATGCTCGTACATGCCGACGCATTCCGCTACACGCCCAAGCAGGATTCGATTCTCGCAGCCTTGGAGCAACACCTCGGCGAGGAGGGCAATTACATGCTGCCCAACGTAGCCCCGGATACACCGCCGGAAGACCATCAACGCCTCATGGAAGGATTTGTCGGAAAGCCCTGGGCCACTATTTCCTACCACAAATCCCTCGACATGAGCATGGGAATGAACATGTTCCGGGGTTTGACGGCAGACCTGATCGCCGTTTTTCTCCTGACCTGGCTGTTGCTCAAGTTCGCCCAACTCGATTTTAAAACCTGCCTGCTCGCATCCTTGGCCGTCGGGTTCATTGGTTACCTCACCATCAACTACCTGAACAGCATCTGGTTTGAATCCGGCTCAATCGGGCATCTGATAGATGCGGTCGTGCAGTGGGGCCTGATTGGCGCTTGGCTTGGCTGGTGGCTAAACCGACCGTAGCATTTTTCCCAATCTGCGTACTTTTCGCCCCGCAATGACCAACGAACAGTTCAAGGAATTTTTTCCAACCATACCCACGGTCCCCGGCATCTACAAGTTTCTGGATGCCGGGGACGTGATTTTGTACGTCGGCAAAGCCAAAAACCTGCGCAACCGACTGGCCTCGTATTTCGGCGACAAAAAACACACTACCGCCAAAACCAAAGCGCTCGTCCGGCATGCCCACCACATCGAATTCACGATGGTGGAAACCGAAACCGATGCACTGCTGCTCGAAAACACGCTCATCAAGCAGCATCAGCCGCGGTACAACGTGATGCTCAAAGACGAGAAATCGCCGCTGGTGTACGTGTGCATCAAACACGAGCGCTTCCCCCGCGTGTTCGTCACCCGCAAAACCATCCGCGACGGCTCCACCTACTTCGGCCCGTACCTGAACAAATTCCGGGTGGATCAGATCACCGACCTCATTCGCAAACTTTTCCAGTTGCGCAACTGCGCGCTGAACCTGTCGGCGGACAACATCGAAAAAGGCAAATTCAAACCCTGCCTCGAATACCACATCAAAACCTGCGCAGCGCCCTGCGTGGGCTACGAAACCGAGGAATCGTACAACAAAAAGATTGAGCAGATCAAAAACATCCTCAAGGGAAATTTCGCGGCGGTGAAGGCCCACCTCAAGGAAGAGATGCAGCGGTTTGCCGAAAACCTTCAGTTTGAGCAGGCCCAAATTGCCAAAGACAAATTGGCGCTCTTCGAAGATTATCAGGGAAAAAGCACGGTCGTGAATCCTAACATCCGCGACGTGGACGTGTTCGCTATTGCCGCCGACGAGCAGGAAGCCTTCGTGAATTACCTCAAGGTAGTCAGCGGCGCCGTCATTCATACCTACACGCTCACGCTCACCAAAAACCTTGACGAAGACACTGCCACGCTGCTGGCGTTTGCCATTCCGGTGCTGCGCGAAAAATTCAACAGCAGCGCCGAGGAAATCATCGTACCGGGCGAGGTAGTCGTGCCGGGCGTGGCCACCGTGACCGTACCCCGGATTGGCGACAAGAAAAAACTGCTCGACCTGTCGGAAAAAAACGTGCAGTACCACCTGCTCCAGCAGCGCCGCGATGCCGCCACCCGCACCAACAAACAAACATCCGCCGAACGTATCCTCCGCACCATGCAGGCCGACCTGAACATGGCCGACGCGCCGCTGCACATTGAGTGTTTCGACAACTCCAACATCCAGGGCACCAACCCGGTCTCGAGTTGCGTCGTATTCCGAAACGCCAAACCCGCCAAGCGTGATTACCGCCACTACAACGTGAAATCCGTGGAAGGCCCCAACGATTTTGCCTCGATGGAAGAAGTCGTTTTCCGCCGCTACAAACGCCTGCTCGCCGAAGGACAAGGGTTGCCCCAACTCATCATTATTGACGGCGGCAAGGGCCAACTGAGCGCAGCCATGAAAAGCCTGCGCGCACTGGGTTTGGAGGGCAAGGTTACCGTGATCGGCATCGCCAAAAAACTGGAGGAAATCTTCTTCCCCGATGACCCTGTGCCGCTGCACATCAACAAAAAATCGGAGTCGCTCAAACTGATTCAGCAAGCCCGCAACGAAGCGCACCGATTCGCCATCACGTTCCACCGCGACCAGCGCAGCCGAAATTTCCTGAAAACAGAACTGACCGAAATCCCCGGTATCGGCGCCAAAACAGCCGACAAACTGCTCCAGCACTTCGGTTCGGTGGCCCGCCTGCGCGAAGCAGCGCCGGAAGAAGTGGAGCAGGTGGCAGGGAAGGCGGCTGCGGAGAAAGTGGCGGGCTATTTTGCAGAGGAGTAACGCTCATTGCCGCCAACTCAAAACTCGAACCCCAAAACTCAAAACTATTTCACCTCCTCATAATCAATGTACTCCCCGCCATCATCATCCGGGCGTTTCTGAATATCCGGCCCGGGCGGCTGAGTTTTTCGTTGTTCACCGCCGGAGACGGAAGCAAAATACGGGCGCAGAGCCTAAATCAGCCACAGGATTGCGAGTGCGGTGAAAAGCCATTTGAGTAGCATGAATAGGCAAACAAGTGTTGTTTGTTCTGCAAAGGTATGCAATGGCCATGGCCCGCAAGACATTAGTAAAGAAACCCCAATAGCCAGAGCGGAATTTTTCGGCCGGTTCCAATATCAAGATCGTCTGCGACTACAAGGGAATCGGCAATGCCTGATATTTGAACAAACCCTTTCTCCCTTCCTCCAACCTCAACTGTGTACCGGTTGTTGAGCCAAAAATCACCCACCTCGGCGTATTCTACCTTGTACTTGGGTCGCACCTGACTGACAAAAAATGTTTCGCGCAGTGTGCCGATGTTCGGTGGGCGGAAGTTCAAGGCAAAAGCGAGATTGGTATTGGACAAAAATACTTTGTCGGGCTTTTGCAGCCGGGTTGTACCCAAGGCTTTTTTATGCAATAGGTGCAATAGATCGGCGTCTTGCAGATTATGCAGATGCTCCAGCAGAGCGTTGCGCGTCAAACCGATCTGATCGCTCAATTTTTGAATATTGGGCTTGAATGGAACGCTTTCCGCAATGACCGCCAAAAAGGTTTTCACCTTGTCTACCGTAGCGTAGGTGATTCCATACAAGGCCGGAAAGTCTGTTTCCAGAAGCAAGTTGACTGTTTCAGCCAATTTTATCAAATACGTCTCCTCGTTTTCAAGGTGATAAGGATAGTAACCCAGCCGGAGGTAGTTTTGAAAATACTGCAATGGCTTGATCTTGTCATTTATGGCGCCGGCAAGTGATTCGTGATGTGCGATAAGTACGTCAAGAGGTATTGCCGGATGCGAAAAATTTGCCCGGATAGTTAAAAACTCGCGTAACGAAAGTCCGTGAAGGTGGTACAACACCGCTCTGCGGCTCAAATCTGCCTTGCTTCGGGACAGATGAATGATGGACGACCCGGTGAATACGATTTTTAATTCGGGCATATCGTCGTAGATGTTTTTCAACTCCTGTGACCAGTCTGCATACCGGTGTACCTCGTCAAGTAAAAGTACATGGCCGCCTTCCCGGACAAATTTTTCGGCAAGGTCGTACAGGCGGTTTCGTTTGAAGTAAAAATCGTCGAGGCTGGCATACAGCGATTTGGCGTTGCTGTCAAGTCTCGTTTTGGCGTACTGCAACAACAAAGTTGTTTTGCCTACCCCGCGCGCACCTTTTATCCCGATTAAGCGGTTGCGCCAATCAATCTCATCCATGAAGTCACGAACGAACCCCGAAGGAGTGGCGGCCAACTTTTTTTGGTATTTCAAAAACAGGTCTTCCATAATTGCTCTTTTGAAAGCACAAAAATACATCAAAAATGCTCTTTCAAAAGATCATTTTTGTCCAGAAAGTGCTCATCTAAAAGAGCATTTTTCAAAACAGGTTCACGTACCCAAGGTGAAATTTCGGCGAACGCCAGTCTACCGACTCGCCCGCGTCGCGGCGGCCCACGGCCAGACTGATGCCGAAAATGCCAGCCGAGGTTTCGATGTTCAGTCCGGCGCCGAGTCCCCAGGGACGCAGAAAAAACCGGTTCCGGTCGGTGATATTTTCCAGATACGCATAGTCGGTGAACGCCGCCAGGTAGGCATTTTGGCTGAGCAGAAGCCGGAACTCGGCAGTAGCCACGGCAAACCGGGTGGCAAACAGGCTTTCCTCGTCAAATCCGCGCAGGAGTTTGTTGCCGCCGAGGCGGTATTGTTCGTTGGCAAACACAGGTTTTTCCGAAAAAATACCACTCGCCCGCACCCGCAGCAGAATCGTGCTGCGGGTAAAAACCGGCACAAAGTACTCGCCACGCCCTTCGAGCCGGTACCGGGCTGCCCGTTCGGCCACGCCGTCGTACAGGCTGGAAAACTGAAACTCCGGGTCGGCGGGGTCGCGCAGGGCCTCAATTTCGCTGTTGCGCAAAATAGCATTGAACCCCGCCACACCGCGCAGCGAAATAGCCCAACCCTTGCGCGGATTGAAGCGGTAGTCCAGCCGGTTGAGCGCCGCCTCCAGTCCGAATCCGCTCTGGCTCATGTCGAGCGCGGGCGGCAGGCGGCGGTCGCGAATGATGGCTGCCGTGTCAATGCGTTGCAGGGCCGAGGATTTGTTTTCCCAAAAAAACTTGACGAAATCGCCGCCTTCGAGCAGGTATTGCACCCCGATTTCGCTTTGGGCATCCACCCAGGTGCTGTCGCGGCGGAAAATATTGAGCCGTCCCTCCATGCCGAAAGGCAAGCCGAAGAGGTAAGGCAGCCCGGCCTGCACGTCAAGTTTTTGGGTTTCGGGGCGCAGGCTTTCCAGTTCGAGCGATAGGCGTTCGCCGAGGTTGAGCGCGTTGAGCAACGCCGCGCTGAGCGAGCCGGTGAGCAGCAGGCCGCCGTCGGGGTTGTTGGGCTGGGGTAGCAGGCCAAGGATAAAATCGAAGCGGCTGGCGCGTTTTTTTTGAAGCGGAAGGTTGACGCGGGCCTCATTCCCTGCGAAAGTGACGGTGGGATTGGCCAGCGTTTCCACAAAAAGCAGGGTGTTGAGCCGGTCGCGGATGCGCAGCACGCGGGCCCGGCTGTACGGAGTGCCGGGTCGAATGCCGAGAAACCGGGGCAGGTAGTGCTTCGGCAATTGCAAACCTCCGCTCACCCTGGGCATCGTAAAGGTGAAAAAACGGCCTGGCTCTACTTGCAGCGCCGCCGATACGCCGCCATCCGGCAGCACCTGCACGCTGTCGAGCCGCACGACGGCAAAGGGGTAACCGTTGTTTTCGGCGCGTTCGAGAATTTGCCGCTGCTGCCGCAGCAAAAAATCGTGATGCAGCGGTTTTCCTGTGAACAAGTGCTCCCGAAACCCGGCCGCTTCCAGCCAGCGCAGGTTGGCGCCGGCAGCGGCGTGCAAGTTCACCCAGTACATCGGCGGGCCGAGGTGTAGTCGGGCAGTAGCAACGCTGTCGTTCTTCGGCAGCCAATCGTCCACAGAGGCTGCGAGGTAGGCGTTTTGGCGCAGCCGGTTCAAAAAGTCGGACGCGGCGGCGCGCAATTTGACGGAGTCCGGAGCAGCCAGCAAAAACGTGTCGGGCGCGACAAGAACGGGTTTAGGATTGAGGTCGCGTACTAACGGCTCAATGGTTTTAGCGTCGTCCCGAGCCACCTGCATGCGTAGCGTTTGGGTGAAGCCCGATGCGGAGGTGAGCAGGCAAAAAAAGGTGGCGAAAAAATGCAGGCGGAGGTAAGCACCACACCTTTTTTTGTCATCCCGGAGGGAGCCGTCCACGCTACGTGGGCTTCGAATATGGCTCCCCTCCCATAGCGTGGACGGCTCCCTCCGGGATGACAAAAAAAGGTGTCTGCTGTACATCGTGCGCCATTGACGCAAAACGCCGGCTCCTCGTTGTCCCAAATCGTTCAATGGTGATCCGGGCCTACGACCGGAATATTCGGCACAATCCAGCTGGTGAGTTTCTCGGCGAGCCACAGAATGGGAAACCAGATGACGAGCAGCGTCCAGATGGGCAGGTCAAGATACACCAACCACATGAACACATCGAGCAGCAGCACAATGGCAATAATCCAGGTAACGACCAGCAGCATGGCCGCCGCATTCTGGTGTGCCGACACAATCCAGCGGCCCACGATGATGCGGCCGTAACTATTGATCAGGCTCTCCGTGGCGGCGGTTTTGGCCACATAGCGGCAAATGCCGCCGAAGCAAATCAGCATGACAATGACACTGCTGAACAGCCACATAACGAACTCCCAGACGGGGCGCACGGTTTGCCACATCTTGCCTTTCCAGCCGGTGATCTGCTCCTTGGCGTCCTCGATGTTGCGCACTACGGTCATGGAATCGGGCAGGGAAATGTTGGTTTTGGGCTTGGACGACGCCAGCGCGGGCGGCGGCACATTCCGACGGGGCCGCACCGGGTCGCTCACCAATTCGGTGGCGGCGTCGGCAGCCGAAATGGAGGCGGGCACGGCTTTCATACGCGTAACGGAGCGGGGTTTCGGATCCGGATCGTCCTGTTGCCGGCCTTTGGGCGTCACGGAAGCCTGTACGGATTCCGGCTCGGGCTTCGGCTCCCGTTTGGCTCGCCTGGTTTTGGCCGGCGACGGCGCATCCGCCTCGTCGGGGTCTTTGGCCGACTCGGGCAGGATGGTGCTGGTTTTGTCGCGGTGTACGACCTGAATACCGATGAGGCGCCCGGCGTTGTCGCGGTTGGAAAAATAGCGCTCGTTGTACAGAAGTTGTTCGTAGGTTTTTTTGCCGTCGCCCTGGCGTTTGAGCACGGCTTTCTGAAAAATAAATTTCACCGTGCCACGCGGGCGGTCATTTTTGTACCGGTACGAACCGAGGTAACGCTCCACTTGCTCCGACTTCGTAGCGGCGTGCAGGGGGAGCACCACGCAGGCCACGAGGGCCGCGCAAAACAGAGGTAGCAACTTTTTCATACGTAAGGCGGTGTAAGCGTTTGATTAGTGTATGGATTAATCGCGCTTGAAAGATTAAAACGGGCATTTTTGGGCAAAAATCGCCCCAAAAGTAGCCCAAACTGGTTAAAAAAGAAATTTTTGAGTTTTTCAGATCGAATCTCGATAGTCGTCAGATTCCGGATGACGCTACATGACGCGTTACCTTTGCTGCACACTTCTTTCACATACTAGTAACCATCCGATGCGACTGCTACTTTTCCTTGCCTTTGGGCTTTTGTTTGCCTGCACCGACCCTGGCCCGCGCACCCTTCCCATTCTAGGCGAGCGCGACGTAGTGAACGGTGACACGATTTACCCCACGGTGCCCGATTTCGCGTTTGTGGATCAGGACAGCCAACTGGTGACTAATGCCACCTTCGCCGACAAAATTTACGTTGTGGATTTTTTCTTTATCCACTGCCCCACCATTTGCCCCAAGGTGAAAGCAAACGGGCTGCGGATTTTTGAAAAATACAAAAACGACGACCGCATCCTGCTGTTGTCGCATTCTATTGACGTGAAAAACGACACCGTGGCCGCCCTGAAACGCCACGCCGACAAGCTCGGCATTGAATCCCGGCGCTGGCGTTTGGTCACCGGCGAACACGATGCGATCTATGGCATTGCCGACGACTACTTCAGCGTGGCGGTGGAAAATCCCGACGCGCCCGGCGGCTTTGATCACAGCGGGCGGCTGATTTTGGTGGACAAAAACCGCCACGTCCGCTCATTTTGCGACGGCACCGACGCCAAAGACGTGGACCGGTTCATGCTGGACATTGACTTGCTGCTGGAGGAGCAATTCGGCAAACGATGAGATTTCTAAAAATCACGGCTCCGGCAGTTCTGGCGGTATTCGCCCTTGCTTTCGCATATTGCGAATCCAATCCCTACCGAGAGGGCGAGCGCCTGTACAAATTTCATTGTTCCAACTGCCATCTGGACGATGGCAAAGGACTGGGGGCGCTCATTCCGCCGATTGCCGGCGCTTCCGATTTTCTTGATGCCAACCGGGAGCGCCTGCCCTGTATTCTGAAATACGGGCTGAAAGACACCATTGAAGTGAAAGGCGTCCGGTATGCCGAAGCCATGCCCGGTGTACCGACACTGTCGGCAATCCAGATTACCAACATCCTCAATTTTATACACCACACTTGGGGCGACGGCTTGCCGCCCTACCGGCTCGACGAGGTGGAGCACCTGCTGTCGGAGTGCCCGAAATAGGTTTGTCGCGTGTTCGTCGCTACCTTTGCGGCACATGGCAAAGGCCCAACAACAACGGATCATCTTCGGCCTCAAGGTTCGGCAGTTCCGCCAGGAGCGGGGCTGGAATTTTGACGAATTAGGCAAGCGCACCGGCATTTCGCCGTCGTACCTGAACGAAATCGAAAAAGGAAAAAAGTACCCGCAGGAAGAAAACCTGAACCGGCTGGCCGAAGCACTGGGCTTGAGTCCCGAGTTTCTGGCATCGCCGGAACTGACCAAGCAATACGCCCCGCTCGGCAACCTGCTGCAGAGCAACTTCCTGAACGAACTGCCGCTTGACCTGTTCGGCATCGAGGCGCAGCAGGTGGTGGAAATTATCGCCCGCGCACCTGATCGGGTGAACGCATTCATTTCGGCTCTGCTGGAAATCGCCCGGAATTACGCCCTGCTCAACGAGAATTTCTACTTCGCCGCCCTGCGTGCCTACCAGGAACTCCACATGAACTACTTCGACGACATCGAGCAGGCGGCGGAGGCCTTTGTGCACAAACACGGCTTACCCGAGAATGGCGGCGTATCCGAACAAACGCTTGCCGGATTGCTGGCCTCGGAGTTTCGATACAAAATTTCCGAAAACGGCCTGGATGCCTACCCCGACCTGCAAAGTGTGCGCTCGGTGTACAACCCTAAAAAACGATTACTCTTACTCAACAGCCGCTTGAACGAACGCCAGCGGGCTTTTCAGTTGGCCAAGGAACTGGGCTTCAACGTGCTGAACCTCAAGCAACGCCCGTTGGCTTCCACCCTGTCGCGGGTGCGGGCATTCGAGGAAGTGCTGAACAACTACCGCGCCGCCTATTTCGCAGTGGCGCTTTTGGTAAACCGGCACGAATTTGTACACGACTTGCGCCGGTTTTTTGAACAACCCGCTTGGGATGAAAACACACTACAAGGCTTGCTGGCCAAATATCAGGTCAGCCCCGAAGTGCTTTTTCAGCGGTTTAATGTCCTGTCGCGCGATTTTGATTTGCAGAAGGTTTTTTTCCTGAGGTTCATCCACGATGTCGAACGGGATCGGTTTGAAATTGACAAGGAATTGCACCTCAACCGCCGGCACCAGCCGCATGCCTCCGGGCTTGACGAGCACTACTGCCGCCGCTGGCTTTCCATAGAATTGCTGCGCGACCTGGGCAGCTCGGCTGCCGACAACTCGCGTCCACTGATCGGCGTGCAACGAGCGTTATTTGCCGATACCAACGAAGAGTACCTCTGCCTCGGCGTAGCCAAACCCGGCTACCCCACCGTAGGCCGCAATGTGGGCGTCACGCTCGGCATCCTGCTCGACGAGCGTGCACGCGCGGTCATCCGCTTCTGGGACGATCCGACCATCCCCAAAATAGTGGTAAATGTAACCTGCGAACGCTGCGGTATAGCCGACTGTGCTGTCCGCGCAGCACCGCCTTTGGCTCTGCAAAAACGCGAAGCGCGCAAGCGCATGGAAGAAACCATCAAAAAACTGACAGGGTAACTCAAAACTCAAAACCCGAAACTCAACACTTTAAAAAGGTAATTCGCCATAGTCTTCGTCATCGTCGTCCCACTCGAAATCGTTGAAGTCGTCGGGCGAGGGTTCCGGGGTTTCGTCGGCCATTTCGCGCCCGCGATCGGGGTCGTAAAAAAACAGCCAGGTGAGGGAATCGTCGCCTGCCATGAACTGGTGCCAACGTTCGCGCGGTTCATCCTGCTCCCAGGGCGGCAGGTCGGAGAAGTCGTCGTCGCCGAGCCAGTTACGCAGTTCTTCTGCAGGTGAGGGTTTCCGTTCGGCGTATTCATCAAATTCGTGCGCATTTTCCCACAGTTCAAGGTCGTGTCGGGCGCAGGCCTCCAACTCTTCGCACCAGCACTGGCTGCGGTCGGCAAAGGGGCACACGCCGTCGCCTCGACGGTCGCAAAAGTCCACCGTAGCCCCCAATTCGTGGTTGTAGCGTACCGAATCCTGTTCCATGCGTTCGACCATGATGGCATAGCGGCGGCGGGCGGTCAGGCGCGGCGGACATTCCCAGGATACGTTCCAGGCACGCCAAAGCGACTCAATAGCCGTAAGCAGCGCACTGATCTGGTCTTTTGTCAGGCGTTCCGACGGGGGAAAAATACCGTTGCCCAGGCCGAACAAGTCGGAAAGTCGGACATACCGCGAGTGGTACACCGGTGTATCCCCGTCCTCGCGGTCGTCGAACGGATGGCGGAAGCGGTACGTGCTCGCAGCGGGGGCGTTGCGAGTAGCCGTTTCCAGATCGGCAAGCAAGTGTGTCAGATAGCGTTGCATGGCACGCACCAAAGTTGTGCTTTTCCGTCCGAACTATTCCAACTTTTTTTCAAAAAAAAGATTGGCCGCGTTTTTTTTAACGGATCAGGGCAGGCAAGGTTATTTTTGCCGGCATGTATGCCGCGCTCCGATTATTAACCATATCCGGTGTGTTTGCCCTGAGCGTTTGGGGTTGCAGCACAGCGCGTCCGGAAGGACCGTTCGACCCCGGGACAGTGCCGCCGGCGCCGGACTATTCCAAACTTGACAACTGGGCGGCACACCCCGACAAGGCCGATGCCGCCGACCGCACGCCCTGCCCGGAAGCCATTGATTGGCAAAAAACGGCACAGGCAGACGTATTTTTCCTGTACCCTACGTCCTACTACGGACGAGGCACCGGGAGCGACACCTGGAATGTGGCGGTTGGCAACCTCCCGGTGAACACCCGTACCGACAGCGCGTCCATCCTGTTTCAAGCCACTATTTTCAATGGCGCCGGAAGGGTATTTGCGCCGCGCTACCGGCAGGCACACTTGCAGGCATTTTTTACAAAGGATAAAAACTCGGCGGAAAAAGCGCTGGCTGTGGCTTACCGAGATGTGCTGGCGGCTTTCGAATATTACCTGAAAAACTGGAACAACGACCGCCCGTTTGTCATCGTGGGGCACAGTCAGGGCAGTTTACACGCGATGAACCTGATCCGGGATCGCATCGAGAATACCCCCCTCCGGGAGAAATTAATAGCGGCTTACCTCGTTGGCTGGCCGGTGAAACGCGATTTTTTCCGCAGCATCAAACCCTGCGAGACGCCCATGGAAACCGGCTGTTTTTGTTCGTGGCGTACCTTCGAGCGTCGTTTTGGGTTGCGCCATGCCATTGAAACCGATGTGGTATGCACCAATCCGCTGACCTGGAATACCCGCGAAGGCGAGTACGCGCCCAGGTCGGAAAACAAAGGAGCGATTCTGCGTTCATTTTGCACCATGTACCCGAATATCAGCGACGCAGAAGTACACAAAGGTGTCCTGCTTTGCTCCAAGCCGCGGTTTCCGGGCAGTTTTTTGTTTCTGAGAAAAAACTACCACATCGGCGATCTGAACCTGTACTACTACGATGTACGCCTGAACGTTCAGGCGCGCGTGGAGGCATTTCTGAAAGATTTTTGAAACTTATGCGCCGTCGCGGCGTATTCATAACTCCCTGTTCTAACTTTGTCGTTACACTTCTAAAATCGCAATGGTATGAAAAAGAAAGTTTTGTTCAGTTTGTTCGTTCTGGCCCTTCTGGCCGCTTGCAGCGAAACCGTATTCACCGGCCGCAAACAAATGAACCTGATCCCCGTCAGCGAGATCAACCAGTTGAGTTTCTCCGAATACAAGTCGTTTCTGAGCCAAAACAAGCCCATGACCTCCGGCCCGGAAGTAGAAATGGTGCGCCGCGTGGGCAACGACATCAAGGCAGCCGTGGACGTGTACTACAAAGCCAAAGGCCTGCAAGGCGATCTTAAAAACTTTGCCTGGGAATTCAATGTGGTGGACGACCCCACCGTCAATGCCTGGTGCATGCCCGGCGGCAAGGTGGTGGTGTACACCGGCATCCTGAAAGTCACCCAAAACGAGGACGCTCTGGCTGTGGTGATGGGGCACGAAATTGCCCACGCCCTGGCCAATCACGGCAACGAACGCATGAGCCAGGGTCTGATTACCCAAATTGGCCTGACCTCCTTGCAAGTGGCGCTGTCGCAAAAACCTTCCCAGACCAACGATCTGCTGCTGGCTGCCGCCGGCGCCGGCGCTCAGGTTGGCATCCTGCTGCCGTTCAGCCGCAAACACGAATCGGAGGCCGACGAAATCGGCCTGTACCTCATGGCGATGGCCGGCTACAACGCCACTGCCGCCGCACCGTTCTGGGAGCGCATGAATAAAATGGGCGGCGCCCGCCCACCGGAATTTATGAGCACACACCCCGATCCGGAAAAGCGCAGCGAAAAACTCAAGGCGTTGGTGTCCAAGGCTCGGGCGTATGCGGCCAAGTATCCGGTACCGGCAAGTTCGCGCAATAAGGCGAAAAAGTAGCCTTCTTGTCATCCACCCTTGTCATCCCGCAGTTTATCTATCGCTTTCAAAACCGCCTCCCGGTTGTGCGCCGCCGTCATCCAGCGGGGCAGTCGGGCGCCGATGCTGCGGACATTGAACGCAAAACCGTTGCGTTCACGGAGTTTGGCGCCTACGTGTTGAGCCAGAAATTCGAGGTGCTCCAGGTTGTATGCCCAGAGAATTTCGCCTGAAAAATCGGCCTGAAGCCAGACGGGCAGGTGAAAAAACGGATCAATCGGCGCGCCGAACTTGAGGATCGTACCGCGCTTCTGTTTTTTGTCCTGCCGATGCCCGATACCCTCCAGCACTTTGTTGAACCCGCAGGCCGGGCACACCAGTTTCACCGCATTGCGGTCGTGTTGCATGGTATGAAATTCTCCGGTATGCACGACTGCTTTACCCGCACAGTTCGGACAAACGACGAGCACGTCTTTCACGAATTCATACAAATTGGTGCGGTAAGTATGTTTGACCCGGTCTTCCATAGTCTGTTCAGGCGTAAATATTCAGCAGGGTGCCTTCAATTTTGAAGGAGCCCTTGCCGCCGGTTGTCTGGTCTTTGACGACCTGCCTGCCTACAAACGCCAGCACTTCGTTGCGTCGGTCGAGCGGCAGGCCGGTACTTGCTTCCCATTCTTGCACACTTGGCACAGAAAGGCCGACGATGCAGTTGCCGCCGCCAAATTCGTAGTACATGGAGAATTTAGCCTCGCGGCTTTCGTACCAGACGTACCCGCTTCGGCCTTGATTGACGTACCGGATTCTGGCTCCGCCGGGGTTATCCGCTGCGGACGAACCGAAGAGTTTGCTGAAAATGCTTCCGATAGTCATGTTTCTGAGATAGTTGTGGTAGATCAAGATGCCGATGATCATCAGCACCAGCATGATCCAGAAGTAGGGGGAGCGCCAGACGTGATCGGGGACGTGGCGAACCCCGGGGCCGTAGATGTACATGTTTTATCGGCAGGGCTGCACCCTGCGTTGGTGTGTTACGCCCTTTCAGGGCTTGGTTGATGATTGTTTCATGTTTGAGACGGTGTCACCGACGCGAACTACATTTTCCGCGCCGCCAAGCCACACCACATTTTGCCCGAAAAGTATGCGACTTCCCTGTTTTCGGTAGGTCGCAAGGGTTTTCAGGGGTTCGGCGTCGCGTTGACCGGTATCCTGATCGGTAGTCGGAATGATGCAACGAGCGCAGGTTTTCACGCCGCGGAAAGGCACATCACCGATCAAAAAATCGCTCCAGCCGTCCTCCTCGTAGGCGCCGCCGCCGCTGTACACGAAATTGGGCCGGAAGCGGTTCATGGGCAGCGGTGTGCCAAGACGCCCATTCAGGTCGTCGAGCGAGGCCTGGCTGATGAGCAGGAAAGGATACCCGTCGGCAAAACTGACGGGTACATCTTCCGGAGCATATTTGGGATCGGCGGCACGCCACGATGAGTCGGGCATGTACACGAGCCGAAGCGGACAGCCGAGCGTTTTTGAAAACCAGTCGTTCACGTCCGGCGCATACAGGTGCGCGACGCAGTGGTCGTCCCAGATATTCACAGGGATTTCCGGCATTTCCGATACCGGCGGCAACAAGGGCAGGTGGATGCGGTGCCTGGGGTTGTTTTTGGAAAAAACCACAAGAAACGGCGGCTCGATGGCCGTACCGAGCAACACCAGTCCGGCCACTTCCCGCTGGCTGACGAAGCGGCCCTGCTCGTCCACCAGCATCCAGCGGCGGTCGTACTGCAGGCCACGCGGCTGTACCACCGCTTCACGAAGCGCTATGCCGCCGATGGACTTGATGGGGTAAATGAAAATTGACGTGAGGATTCGAGTCGCCATCATTGCGTTATTTCCGGAATGCTCCGTTCAAAAAAAAGCCTAATTTTTCCATGCCGATCCGGGTGCCTGTAAATTCGAAAGTGCCGCTGAAACCGCCTGTTTTGGTATTCATGTGGTCCAGAGTGGCGGTGCCCTCGATGCTGTCGTAAGTTTCCCAGTAGTCCTCGTCCCTGGTGATTTGGGCAACGGCTGCAAACCGCAGCGGCGCGTACGTGTCGGTATCGTACACGGTGGTCACGGGCAGTTTGTTCAGGTGCGCTTTGGTCAGTCCGGCCAGCACTAAGTAAAACCGGTGCGCAGTGCCTGCCGAGTCGCTCCACACGAGGTTGACGTGCAACGACAACGGCTCGGCGTCGGACACTTCCGAGAGGAGTTGGACGCCGTCGGTCCAGAACGGTTCTTCGGCCATGAGGGCGTTTTTGCCAAGAATATTGTCGTAGTAGCGCCACATCAGGAGGTTCATCGCCACGGGTTTCTGGGTGTTCATCGGCAGCGCGTGCTGCCCCTGTGTGAGGGCCACACCCGACACGCGCATGGAGCAGCCGGCGCAGGCGAGGTTGAACGTGTCGTTTGGCGCCGAGCGCACGAGCGTTACCTGTGCGTTGGCAGGGACACATGCCAGAAGAAATAGCAAGACAAGGGCGGGCATCAGGATTGGCGTTCCGTGTGTTTCGAGTGCATTCGGGAAATAACGTGCGTTGCGCAAAAGTAGAAAACTTCGCTGCACAGCCAAGCGGCAAAATTTAGCCCGTTTACGGCAAACGGACACTTGTTATTCCTGTGCTTCGCCCTCCTCCCCCCATCGGTAACTGTCTATGCGGAAACCGGCAAGGTCGAGTACACGGTCCACCACGGTGGCGGCTATTGCTTCCAGAGTGGTCGGGCGAGAATAGAACGATGGGGAGGCGGGGCAGATAATTCCCCCCGCCTCCGTCACGGTTTGCATATTTCGGATATGGATCAGGCTGAGCGGCGTGTCGCGGGGTACGAGGATGAGCCGACGCCGCTCTTTCAGCACTACGTCGGCAGCGCGGGTGACGAGGTCGTTGCTCACTCCCGAAGCGATGCGGGCCAGCATTCCCATCGAACAGGGGCACACGATCATGGTGTCGTAGTGTGCCGAGCCAGAAGCAAAGGGCGCGTAGAAGTCGTTTTTTCGGTAAAAATCGAAAGGATAGGCCTCAAAGTTGGCCGGTCCGACTTCCAGTTCCCAGTTGACGACGGCGTTGTCCGAGAGCACCACACCCACGGCCTGCCACTGCTCGCGCAGGGACACAAGTTTGTCGAACAGAACTTTCGCGTAAATGGACCCGGACGAGCCGGCCACGGCGACGACGATTTTTTTTGCCATGCTTGCCCTGTGGGTTATTTCGGCAGGTTGAGCAGGAAGCCTATGGTGAAGTTGGCGTCCCAGTCGAACACAAACTGCCGGCAGCCAGTGGCATCGGCAATGGCTTTGTAAATATTGAGGCCGCCCAGCTGCTTGTCGCCCTCGCCCTGATAATCGCCCGGGGCTTTGAGCACCGTGTAGCGTTCCTTGCCGTTGCGGGTTTGTTTGGCCAGTTCGAAGGGCACGCCACCGATGATAAAGCAGGTCTGGCGCATGTTGCCGGGCACTTGTTTGGCTTTGGCGCTCACTTCCTGGAAAACGGCGTCGTCGGTTTTGCCGGTCTGGCGATACTTGGCGCCGGGTAATTCGATGCCGGTGGGGGAGTCGCCGCTCATCCACGAAATTTTGGTATTGCCTGAGCCGATATCCACCACGAATGCATTGCCGTAGTAACCGGCAGGCAGGCAGGAACGAAGGGCGAGTTGTGCTTCCTGCTGGGGTGTGACCTCGTTCACGACGTAGCCCATACCCTTGAGGAGTTTGGAAATGGTGGTGGTAACGGGTATTTTTTTGGCGCCCGAACTGATGACGAAGTGGATATTTTTAGGCCCCACACCATAAGCCAGCATGTCGGCGATGTAGTTCTTCAGGCCCTTTTCGATGTCATTTTCGGTGGCCAGATTTTCGTAGACAAGACTGGCGCCGTACTCGGCTTTTTCCAGTTTCCAGTTTTTTTGAGCATCGGTTTTGATGATGAACGAGTTGAAACCCGTAGCGCCCAGTTCGACCACGCCTTTCAGCACACCATTGACGGGCGCCGGCGGCACGTAGTTGAACGAGGAGGCACTGCTGTTTTTACCCCATGTTTCAGACTTGGGGGCGGGCGCAGAGGCTGCTTCGGAGCCGTTGCCGGGTGTAGTAGCAGCGGTTTCGGTAGTTTCGGAAGTGCCGCTCTGGAATTTGGGCAGGAACGTTTTGACGGCAAAATACACCCCGCCGATAATCAGCAGTGTGATGAGCAGGCGGGAAAAAGTGGTCAGTCGAGCCATGATGCGCAAGTGATTTGAGTGAATGTGGAAAAATCGGTTCGTTTGAATGGTCACAAAGTTGGCATAAAACGGATTACTGCGACAAAAGGTGTTGAAAAGTTTTTTGAGGACACAGAATGCTTGTTTCACAGCGGAATAAAGCCTCTGATTTGCACAACTTCCGTCGGAAATAAATTCCGCGAAATAAAAAAATGCAAAAAATAGGACGGGTGCGAAATTCGCGTAGATTTGCCATGCCAAATACAAAACCCTTTGACGAGAACATGGAAACCGGGCACAAGACCAAATTAGCCTTGAATGTGGAGGCTAAACGCGCATGGGATCAAACCTTCCGGCTCATGTCGTGGTGGGATTCCGACAAGGTCGCCCAAGCCCGGGTGATGGTGGTCGGCGCCGGCGCACTCGGCAACGAAGTGCTGAAAAACCTGGCCCTGCTCAATGTGGGCAACATCCTCATCGTGGATTTCGACGACATTGAGTACGCCAACCTTTGCCGTTCCGTGCTCTTCCGCGAATCCGATATCGGCAAAAAAAAATGTGACGTGGCCGCTCGCCGTGTCCGCGAACTCAACCCCGGCACCCGGGTACAGGCCATCAACGGCGACCTGCTGATTGACATCGGCCTCGGCGTGTTTCGGCGCATGGACGTGATCATCGGCTGCCTTGACAACCGTCTGGCCCGCATGTATATCAACCGGTACAGTTTTAAAACGGGTAAAACCTGGGTGGACGGCGCCATCGAAAACCTCGCCGGTCAACTTGATGTGTTTAAGGCCGGAAAGTCGTGCTACGAGTGCCAGTTGTCCGATGAAGAATGGAAAATCATTCACTACCGCCTCGGTTGTCCCGACATCGCCCAGCGCAACACGTCCGGCGGAAAAATACCCACCACACCCATCTCCGCGTCCATTATTGCCGCCATGCAGGTGCAGGAAGCACTCAAGGTGATTTACGGCAACGAACAGCAGTCCATGGCCGGCAAGCATTTCAAGTACGACGGTATGCACAACCTGATTCTGCAATACGACCTTGACTATGTGCAAAAAGAAGAGTGTGTGAGCCACGAAACAATCGAAAACCTGATTGAGGCCCCCGAACTTTCCGCCGACAACACTGTGGGAGAATTGTTCGACTGGGCAACCCGGCGCTTCGGCGACGAGCGCCCGATTCTGCACCTTGACTACGAAGTGGTTCTGGAACTGACCACCGAAAAATCCAACATCACTTACCCGGTACTATTTGCCAAACCCCACTTTTCAGACGCGGAACAACAGCGCTACCGCAAAGAACCCGGCGAAAACATCCTGTACAGCAAGGTAGTGGAACACGGCCTGCACAAAGACAATTTCCCCCACCTGACGGCCTCCCTCCGACAAATCGGTGTGCCGCCACTGCAAATTTTAAAAATAGAGGCCGGCGGCTCCTACCATTCGGTGGAACTGACCGGCGATGAGTCATTTCTCGAATTTCAGTAAGTATGAGCGTTAAACAAATTGACATCAAATTCTGCGTAACGTCTGTGCAAACAGTCTGTGTAACGTCTGCGTGGAATTTGCCGCATTTTGCCGAGTATAACTTAATTCACACAGACGTTACACAGACTGTTTGCACAGACGTTACGCAGAATTTATCAGTTTGAGGTATTCAGAAACTATAAAAACAATTCAAAACCAGTATTTCAGATTATGGACGTAATCAACATTTCAATCCGGGTAATGCCCAAGGGGGATGAGTTGGACGTGGAACTGCCCGTATTCTCCACCGGCAAGGACATCATCGAGGAACTGCTCAAGGCCAATGTGGCGCCCCGAATGGATTCGGAGGGGAACCCGTACGTGTACGAACTCATCTCGAAAGCGAGCAACGTCAAGATTGGAGAAAACAAAACCCTCTTCGATCTCGGCATCCGCGACGGCGAAACCGTTTATTTCGTTCCAAAACTTGTGGCAGGATGAACCCGACACTACCCGTTTACGACTTCAACGACCCGGTGTTCAAAATGAACCTGAAACTCAAACGCTGGGCACGCGAACACATCGAACTGGCCGGCATGCACAGCGATGTCATTTCCTGGGAAATAGCCGAAACCGTCAGTCCGCTGCGCATACCGGTCGTGTACCATATTCACTACCGCATCCGGAGCATTGTCGGAATAGACGAAGCCCAAAACCCCGTGTACGGCGACCACCACGTGCTTTCGCTGGCATTGCCGCCCCAGTATCCGCTGGAGGGTTGTAAAATTTACATGCTGACGGACATCTGGCACCCCAACGTCAAGTGGGAGGGCAAGTACAAGGGCCGGGTATGCGGCAATACCGAGAGTTTCGGCCTGTCATACAGCCTGTATCAGTTGGTGCTTCGTGTGGGCGAAATTCTCCAGTACAAAAATTACCACGCCATTCCGGACGAAGAGCCGTACCCCGAAGACCTGACGGTAGCCAAATGGGTGCTTGAGTTTGCCGAACCGCACGGCATCGTGAACAAGTATCAGGAAATCGCCGTGGACGACTCGCCGCTGGTGCGGGTGGAACGCGATTCGGATGAAACAACCGTGCCCGCCACCGCCGCCCCGCCGCCGCCGCAACCAGTGCCGGTAGAACCACCCGTCGTACCGGCCCCGCCGCCAACCCCCGAATCAGGTGGTATTCGAATCAAAATAGGCGCGATGCGCCCCAACCCCGAGCATAAACCCAAAATTACGATTACCCCCCGGGACTGATTTACCGTTCAACCAACCAACACGCTCTCCGGATGAAATCAGATCAATTTATTCGCATGTTCATCACCTGCCTGCTGTGTACAGGCCTGAGCGCGGTATTGCCGGCTCAAAACTTTGAATTCAAATTCAAATACGGAGGGCCTAACAAGTATGTGGGCGATATCAAATACGATGTGGCATACACACGCGGTGACAATTCCGATCCTGTCAAATTAAAACCCAATGACAAAGGCAACGTAGACCTGCGAGGCGCCGGGAAGGGAAAACTAATTGTTACGTTTTTCCCCAAAAAATTAGACTGGTACTGGGGCTATCACAAGAATGATTACACGCTGTACATCCGCCCGGGTTGCACGGCGGCGCCTTCCGTACTCCGGCGCCTGCAAAACGACGATATCGCGATAAAAAGCACGGATGAAACGACACGCCAACTGGAATACCTCATCGAGGAAAATGGCTCCGGTGAACTGAAAATCGGCGCCTGCGCCACAAAAACTGCCGATTCCATTGCCTGCGACAATTACCTCCGGTTGGCATTTACCGTTTCCGGACTGGAAAACCCCGCCAAACAAGCCTGTGAAGATGCGATAAAAGCCTTTGAGGCCCGGAAAGTCGCCGCAATCGGTCAGGTCAAGGCGGTCAAATTCGAACACCCCGACGCCCCCTGCCTGAGCGAACTGAACAACATCATCGCCCAGTACGAATTGTGGGAGAAGGCTAAGCACGCACCCTGCGAACAGGCAAAAAAACATTGCAAAACCTATCTCGACAACTACGGCAGCAGCGGCTTTTTTTATGCCGAAATCAATGCAATCAACACATGCAAACCGACACCGAAGCCGACACAACCACCACCGCCGGAAAAGAGCAGCAAACCCAAAACTGCACCTGAAAAATCGCCGGAAGAAAAAGATTTCGAGCGCATCCGTACGTCTTCCAACAAAGACTCCATTCAGGCTTTCATTGATTTCTGGAACAAAAACAACCCCGGCAGCGCCTTCGTGCAACAGGCACAGACGTTGTTGTCCGGTCTGCTCCCCATTGAGTACGAAGAAAAAATACTACCCGACGGGCGGCGTCAGTTTCGGCTGCTGAACGTAACCCGTCCGCGCATCAAAGACCTGTCGCTGGCCGGCGGCATGGACATCAACACCGACAACCTGGTATCCGGGAACACGTTCACCGTCACCATCGGCTCCGGCGAATACAATGTGTTTGTGAAAGACGCCACGGGCAAACAAACCACGATCCGCATCACCAACGAATTCGGCGCCGCGCTCACGCCGGTACCCTCCCGGGAGGCCTGGCTGCTCCGCGTAAACGGCGGCGAAAAACCCTACTCGGTGCACCTCATGGATGCCGGCAATCCCTCCGATACCAAAATCTGGAAAGGTCGCCTCGACTCCGATACCCTGCTCATTACCCTGGCTGAACTTCAGGAACGCGGGTATGAAAAATCCTACCGCGTGCTCGTGAAAAACAGTGTGCGGGCTACCAGTCCCGCCGAAGCCGGCATGGTGGAAAGTCGCAGCAACGATGATAACGATGCCCTGCTCGACGCAATCCTGTTCGTACTGCTGCTGTTCATCGTGCTTTCCGCTGCGTATGGCGCCTACCTGCTCGTTTGGCACCAGAAAGCCCAAAAACGCAAAGCAACCATCTACGACAGTTTCCAATAACCGAACGCCATGAGACAAGCGATCCATTTTCTGCTGTGCGCCTTGCTGCTGACTTCGGTCCGGAATCCGGCTTTCGGGCAACAGGCACAAACCATGAAGTTCCAGTTTGAGCACAACGGCGTTTCGTACACAAACGGCTCCGCTCAGGTGAAATTAGTGGCCGACCCCGCCAACAAGGAACTTCAGTTGGTTTTCACCAACGTCAGCCTTGGTTCGAACGAACCCGGATCAGGCCTAAAAATGGTGCTGAAAGACGACTGCATTTACCTGTCGTCCAACAACCTGCAACTTCAGGAAAGCCCGCCCCGCGGCCTGGCACTCAGCAAAGACGCATCCATCAAACGGCGCATCAGCATCACCGGCACCGGAAAAGCGTTTGTCCGGATCGACAAACTATACTGCCGCCCGGAAGGCGGCGAGGACCGGCTTATCCGGCTGAATTCTCCGGTAAATTTCGAGTATGATATTGGCGGCGCTGCGGCAGCCGAACCGGCCCCCGATTCCGAAAAACCATCCGACCGCCCCCTGCCAAAACCTCCCAGACCGCAACCGCAGCCGACTCCGGTTCGCCAGGCGGAAGACCCGGCAGTAGTCGCCTGGCGGGAAGCCCTGAAAAAACCCGCAGGCAAAGAACGCGAACGCGCCCTGCAAAAATACATTGACAACTACCCCGAAGCCGTACACGTAAAAGACGCCAAAAAGCAGGTGGGTCTCGGATTTGTAGCGCAACCTTCGGAGGGCGGCATGCTGGTGTTTCGTATCCGCTACGCCCTGTGTACGCCCGAACTTGACACCACACAATTCAGCGGAACCATCGAACCCGCACCCGACGGCAGCGCCGATTTTTTGCTCAAACTGTCGGCCAACCGGAGCGAATCGTTTGAACTGCCCGTGACCGATGCCTGCAAGATGGAAAACGTGCAGGTCACCAACCTGTTTATCAGCGGCAATCCGCTCAAATGTGTGCTGAGCAGCACCGAGACCGATTTTGTCCTGACCTTCTCGGGCGGCAGCAACAGCCGGGCGCCGTTTATCGTGGAGTACCTGCTGGACGGCAAGTCGTTTCCCAAAGGATTCGAAACCATCGCGTCCACCGACGCATACTACACCTTCCCGATCAGCCGGATTCGCGAAAAGACCGGAACGTACGGCGTTTTCACCCTGCAAGTGCTCGAAGACGAAATCATCCTGCCCGTGGAAGGAGGTCTGGTTGTCCCGCCGCCACCACCAGTCTGGCCATACGCCGTTGCGGTACTGGCCCTGGCGCTTGCCGCATTTTTGTACTCCAAACACCAAAAACATAAACGCAAAAAAGCCGTGGAAGCCAAGGTGAAGAAAAAAGAAGAAGAGCCGCCCGTAACCGAAAACTGGGTACCCCTCCAGCCGCCGGCTTCCGGAAGCACCATGAAAATCCGCTCCGCAGCACGCCCCGCTGCCGATCACAAGGCACTTCCCGAAGCCGACTTCGAACAATTGTTGGAAGAAACACACTACCGGCGGCTTAACATGGCCAAACACTGGCCCGACACCGTACTCACCGAGCTGTATCTAAGCCCGAAAAGCATCCGCGGCATCAGCGATTTCCTGCACGACCAACGCAAAACCATGCTGGAAGAAGAAGAGGGCAGCATTCCCGAAATCGGCGGCTTTTTACTCGGCAAGTATTGCGTGTCGGAAAAAACAGGCAAATACCGCGTGGCGCTTACCGATTTCGTACCGATCGTGCCCGAAGAGCACAACGTGTACCAACTCCAGTTCAGCACCGAAAGCCTCGTGCGCGAACTCGGCGAGATGCAGGACAACTACCCCGACCTCTCGCTCGTCGGCTGGTTTCACACCCACCCGGGCCACGGGCTGTTCCTGTCGCGGCCCGACCTGACCATTCACGACGGATTTTTCCGGGAAAAATACCAGTTTGCCATGGAAATTGACACCATGACCCCGCATCTCGACACCGGCTTTTTCACCCGAACCACTGCCGGCCCTGTGAACAACACCGAAACCCAGGCGCCCGAACTGACCTGGTTCCACTGGAAAGACATCGAACAACACAACAAACCATGACAACCACCATGCGCATGTGCTGCCGTTTCTGCATCCCGGCTCTTTTTGCCCTGCTGCTTTCGCTTGCCGCGGTCGAGGTACTGAATGCCCAGACCGGCGGAACCGGCAGCGAGTCGGACTTTGCGATCGAATCCATCGAACTGGACGATGCCGATTACCGCATCGTATTTTACTTGCGCGCCTTGAAAAACGGGGCGGGTGTGCAACTGACCAAAGACGATTTTAAAGTCTTTGAAACGGGTTTCGGCGGTGCACACGCCAACCTGCAGGTAGTCGGCATTCAGCACGAAATCAAGGAGCGAGTGGCCGCCACAGCACTGGCCGACACGCTGAACATCCTGTTTCTGACAGGCGTGGGAAGCAGCGCCACACCCGAGGTGAGCGGGCAACGGAACGCCCTCATTCAGAAAGCCGTCGAAACGCTTGGCGCCGGCGCCCAATTTACCAACTATTACCTGGCCACGTATGGCGACGATGCGCCTGTGCCCGCCCCCCTCGATATTTCCGACATTCCGGCGGCGCTTTCCGGCCTTGACGGGCGCCCCGACCAATATGCCCAGTTGTACCGGGGCATTGTACAGGCCACCCGGTTTATGCGCGAACGCTCGGGCAAATGGGTGCTTTTCGTGTTTACCGACGGCCAAAATCGCGAAAACCCGGCGTGGGGCGACATCTACTGGCCGTACGAATTGTCCGATTTGAATTATTTCCTCAAAAACCTCAGCCACAACACCTACGTAGCGCCAATTGGGATAGGTAGTACCCCGGATACGGCTTTTCTCCGGTTCCTGTCGGCAGCCTCGTACAATCCGAACGACACCTGTGCCGTCAATGCCCTGCCGCCCGGCCTGCGCGAGCGGGTCGTGCGCAGGATGGACATCCTGTACAACAACATCGTGCGCTGCCGGCCCTCCGCCGATCCGGTCTTCCGGTACAAGGAGCCGCGCCGGTACGCGGTGTACTGGCACTGGGCACGCCAGGTCGGGCTGCCCGATTCCGTCACATACGTGTTTCAGGACCCTTTGGCTACTCAATCGAATCCGCACGAACTGGGCGAGGTATTCGAGCCGCTTGACTGGCTGTCCCGCTGGGGAGGGGGAGTGGTGGGGGTATTGTTCGCTCTTTTTGCCATGCAAATCACCATGCCCTGGATATCGAAGCGCAACTTCCGCAAAAAATTCGTCAAGCCATACCGTTCCGAAGCCGGGCGTATTCAGCGCGACCCGGTGACGGGCGACGTGTTTCAGGAGGGACAACTCGTGGTGGTGCAGTGCGCCCGCCAGACGACGTCGCTCGAATCCTGGGAATATGTGGGCAACAAATGCCCCAATTACCCCAAGTGCCTCGACAACGTCAACCCCTGCGACGGCGCAGGCGCCCCGCTCGGCAATGAAAAATTCTTCAGCAGCAAGGGCAGTTTCCGGCGGCTCAACTGGCTGTGGTTCGGCATGGTGGGCGGCCTCATCGGCTGGTCGGCGTTTGCCCTGCTCCGGGTGCTGGCTTCCGAGTGGTACAACGGCCTGTTGCTCTCGTTTTGGGGCAGCAACTTCGGCGTCGGCAACCATACCGATGCCGACATCAAGACCCTGACCGACGAAACCTTGCTGGGCGCCACCTTCGGCGCGGGGCTTTGTTTCATGCTGTCGTGGGCCGAGGAGCGCGGCCAGCCGCGCAAAATCTCCTGGTTGCGCATCATCCTGCGCACGGTATTTGGCGGCGTAGCCTCGCTGTTTGTGTTCATGCTGGGCTTTTTCCTGCAATACAAAGGCTGGATCGAAAACCTGTTCTTTTCCGGTCTGGTCACCTGGCTGTTGTTCGGCCTTGTCGTCGG
>JAEUUV010000290.1 GCA_016787285.1 Saprospiraceae bacterium
GCGCACCCATCGCCCGCAACGGCTGACAGTCATCAAGCAGGCTTGTGATGTTCGTCAGTCGCCCCATTGGCATCGTTGCCTGAACTTTGCCGGCTAAAATATTTTTGGAAAAACATGACCCACGTAGTTGAAAACGCCCCGCTTGCCGCGCTGGAAACCGAAATGCCCCTGCCTGTCACCTGCAAAGTAACCGTCCTGCTCGACGGCGAGGAGTTTCACTTCAACCTCGCGCCCGAGGGAAAATCCATCGTGGATGCCGCCAACGACGCGGGCGCCGACGCGCCCTGGTCCTGCCACGCCGGCGTGTGCGCCACCTGTCGCGCCAAAGTGCTGGAAGGAAAAGTGCGCATGGACAGCCACCACGCGCTCACGGCAGACGAAATCGAACAGGGCTGGATTTTGAGTTGCCAGAGCCACCCCGTGACGGCGGAGGTGGTGGTGGATTTTGATGTGTGAGCATGTTGGCAGGGAATCCGCTCGCGGGTCAATGGCAACGCGGATGACTCGGATTTGGGCGGGATGCCCACGGATTTATGTCAGGGGCGGTTTAGCCTCGTACCTCAGCCGGCATTTTGGAGGCCCATTAGCGCAGGTATTGCTCAAAAAGGGCTTGCCAGCCATCCGGCGGGTCTTGTTGTTGAAGCCACCAGTTTTTCAGAACTGTTTTTTGGGCTGGCTTGCTCCAGCGATTTAGAACAGCCCGTAGATGAGGGATGTCCTTGTCTGCTATTTTTGCCTTTTGGGACAGCATGAGTGAGAGGTATTCCTGCACAGTATGTTCACTGGATACTTTTCGGAGTATGGCTTGAATCGTGTGGCTGTTCGGCCTCAATTTTCTGGTCACCATTTCATCAAAGGTCTCTTTCAGATGCTGTTCGCTATCTGATTTTTTGATCAGCGTGGTGTACGATACCTCGTTGGGTGTGAGACCCAATTTCTTCATCTCCTCCAAAAAACCCTTCGCGGTGGCGAAGTCCGGCGACTTGTTGATCAGCGTGGTGTACGATACCTCGTTGGGTGTTAGACCCAATTTCTTCATCTCCTCCAAAAAACCATTCGCCGTGGCGAAGTCCGGCGACTTGTTGATCAGCGTGGTGTACGAAAATTCATCAGGTTTTAGACCCAATTTCTTCATCTCCTCCAAAAAACCCTTCGCCGTGGCGAAGTCCGGCGACTTGTTGATCAGCGTGTTGTACGAAAATTCATCAGGTTTTAGACCCAATTTCTTCATCTCCTCCAAAAAACCCTTCGCCGTGGCGAAGTCCGGCGACTTGTTGATCAGCGTGGTGTACAATACCTCGTTGGGTGTGAGACCCAATTTCTTCATCTCCTCCAAAAAACCCTTCGCCGTGGCAAAGTCCGGCGACTTGTTGATCAGCGTGGTGTACGAGATTACATCCGACTCAATGTTGAGCCTTTTCATTTCCTCGCCCAGTCTACTGATCTCTTTGGGGTCAGAGGTTCTTCGGAGCAGGGTCGTAAATGTAAATTTGTCGGGCAAAAGCGAGGGGTCTTTACTGCCGGGAGCACACTCTGTGAGCTGCTGATAGTACCGCATTGCAGTACGGTAGTCGGGTGTGTGTTCTATCAGTGTATTGAAAGCCACATTGTTCAGCGGAAAAAGCGGGTCTTTTTCCATGAGTTGGAATACGCGTTCCATTTCCTGGAAAGATTGTTTGCCGGCTTTGCGCAGCAACAGCGCGGAGGTAAATGGGTTAGAGTATTTTTTCAGCACGGGCTGGTATTCGCGCCGTATGTCTTCAAAACTCGCTTTTTCTTCCTGCCGAATGAAGGTGTTGAGCAGGCGGCTCTCCGAACCTTTTCCTGTCTCCTCAAAAGGAGGATAGGCAATGAGGTCGCTCAGGATTTTGGCCTTGCTGGCGTTTGGCTCGATCACTTCTTCCAGATAAACCTCTTCCACCCGCAGGGCGCCTTCGTTGAAAATGAGGAAGTAATCGTCAGCCAGCTCCTGTAATGCCCGCTCGAAGCGGTAGGGCGGAATGGCTTGGTCGGACAGCCGTTGCCTGCAATAATGGAGGATCAGGTTTAAAAAAAACCAGCCGTTGGAGTGCGCACCCAACTGGTAGAGGCACTTTGCGGCGTAGAGTATGCTTTGGTGCAGCGGCTGGTCGCTTTTTTTAATAGCCCCATACCGCAACTTCATATCGTCTATGGGCAGGAAAAGGGAACCATAGGTGCCATTAAAACTTCGTTGCGTCATTTTTTCCACCACCTCCCAGGATTTTTGCTCCTCCGCCGATGAGGGGTCTGCAACCAAAAGCCATCGGTTGAAGGCTAATTCAGCGCGTTTTGCCACGATCACACGTGATTCTGCCGATTCATAGGGGATAGCCACCCGCTCAAATTTTTCCCAGAATCGGTACTCCAAGAGTGTACGGTCGCTTTCCAGGTCGGTCAGTTCGCGTCCTGCGCGGCAGGTGACCAACACAACGGTTTTCTCCCGGCGAAACAGTTGGTCAAAAATGGCGTAGGTGGGACGTATGCGCTGCTCATCGTTCAGGAAGAACTGCAAATCGTCAAAAAATGCAACGACCGGGCAATCAAACTGAGGTATTTCAACCTCGTCTTTGAAGGCAATACCTTGTTTGGGAATGAGTAGCACCGATTTTTGCAACTCGCCAAAAACCTTTTTTGCATCGCCCGTTACCTGATCAGGTTCTTGCATTTTGCGAATCAACTGCAAAATTGCCCGTGTCTTACCGGCCAAGGGATAACCCGTGACCATCGCGTGTTTCCAATCACCTACGGAGGACAGGAGTTTGGCATCGCAATCCCGGTAGTCTATGTAAAAGAAATCCAGAAACCCCTGCTCCACCTCATAGCGGCGGTTGTTCATGATGTCCTTCGGCTGCACCTCGCCAATGGGAATCACCCGAAAGCATTCTTCGAAAGTTTTGGCTGCGCCTGCTGTAGTGAAGTTCAGGGTGACATGGCTGCCTGATATCCCCTGAACGACGATGTTGTGGTTGCCCGGTACGGTGATGTGGGTTTGGCCTTCCATGGGCGAGGAAATTATTTCGGCGAGACATTGATTTGGACGGTGGATTGGGCCACGTCCTGTACCACGTTGTTTCCGTCTCCAGAAACGGTCACCGAGTTAGTTTTCGTAGTGGTTTGCCCGGCATTGATTTTGTCTACGAGGGCTTGCAATCCAGCGAGTTCATCGGGGTTATTGTTCAGGTGCTTCTTGATCATCGCATCCACCATTTGCTGGTTGATGGAGTCGTCAGGGTCATTTTGTAAGTCTCTCAGCGGTTCATCGTCTTTCAGGAAAATGGGACGAACCCAGTTCCATGTGGCTTCACTAAGTTCATCAAGTGCTTTTCCTGCCCCTTTCGAGTCTTTGAAAGTTTTAATGAGGTAGCCCATAAGGGTGGCCACGAGTGTTTCTATTACCATGTGGAATGTAATTTTGGATGTTAACTATGACAATTTGCGAGCCAAGATACATCATGCATCCAAATCGAACAAGACTGGATTTTGAGTTGCCAGAGCCACCCCGTGACGGCGGAGGTGGTGGTGGATTTTGATGTGTGAGCGTGTGGGCAGGGAATCCGCTCGCGGCAACAATGGGAACACGGAGTACGCGGATTTAGCGGATGCCCACGGATTTTTAAAAATCCGCGATTATCCGTTTAGTCCGCGTACTCCGTGTTCCCATTGTTGCCGCGCTCGGAAAATCCGCGGGGATCCGAAAAATCCGCGTCGTCAGCGTTCCCATTGTTGCCGCGGATTTGGGCGGGATGCCCACGGATTTATGCTATGGTCGGGTTGGCCCACAGTTTTGCTTACCCCAAATTCACCCCTTCATAAACCTCCTCAAACGCCAGTTCCAGCCCCAGTGCCGGCACCGGAAATCGCTCGTCGGCCTCTACGAACCACTCCGCTTCCCAGGTGCCGTCCGGGAGTTTGGTGCGCACTTCCACGACTTTTTTTTCGGAGTCCACGAGGATGTAGTTTTGGAGCGACTCGATGTTTTTGTAGCGGACGAACTTGTCGGACGAGTCCTCCAGGCGTGAGGATTTGGACAGCACTTCGAAAAGCACGAGTGGGTATTTCACGATGTAATGGCCTTCCCAATCGCGCGGGTCGTTGGCTACCGTCACATCCGGGTAGGTATAGTCGGTTTTGGAGGCGATCTGTACTTTGACATTTTCCTGAAAAATGCGGTAACCGAGGTGGCGCAGCGCTTTTTTCAATAAAGCGGCGAGGTTGAAGCAGATTTCGTTGTGCTCAAAAGTTGTTCCGGGCATGGGTATTAAATTTCCGTTGATGTATTCATGGCGAACTTCGGCACGCTCCTCAAACGCGATGTACTCCTCAACAGTCATGGCCGGGGCAGTGGCGGCAAGTGTGGCATTTTGCATGGCGCTCTTTTTTTAGTGGGACAAAAATGCACTATTCGTGCCGATTTAGTACCGGTAAAGTAAAAACTTCGGCATGTGGCGTGGAGACCTCTCGCGACAACAATGGGAACGCAGATAACGCGGATTTTAGCGGATGCCCGCAAATTTTTCACCGCGGAGACGCGGAGGAATATGCTCTGCGCCTCCGCGTCTCCGCGGTGAATTTGAATCACATTTGGGGCAAAAATCTCTTGTTACCCTTTTGACACAAACCCTCACAACCGCTCAAAATGCGCCGTAAAATGCCGCAAAAACGGCGGTTCGTGCACAATCCGGAAGCCCCGGGCCGACTCCTTGCGGCGCACGATTTCTTCAAAAACCTCGATCACGTAGTCGAGGTGGCTCTGGGTGTACACCCGCCGCGGCAGCGCCAGCCGCACCAGTTCCTGCGGCGCCGGCACGAAGCCCCCTTGCTCGTCGTACTTGCCGAACATGACCGATCCGACCTCCACCGAGCGGATGCCGCCCACCTCGTACAGGTCGCACACCAACGCCTGCCCGGGAAACTCGTGCAAGGGAATGTGCGGATACAGTCCCTGCGCATCCACGTATACCGCATGGCCGCCGATGGGAAAAATGACCGGCACACCCCGGTCGCGGATGCGCTCGCCGAGGTAGGCCGTGCTGCGGATGCGGTAGTGCAGGTAGTCGGCCTCGAATACTTCCTCCAGCCCGACGGCAATGGCCTCCATGTCGCGCCCCGACAAGCCACCGTAGGTAGCAAAACCCTCGGTGATGATGAGCAGGTTGGTGCAGGCGTCGGAAAGGGCGTGATCGCGCAGGGCCAGAAAACCGCCCATGTTGACGAGGCCGTCTTTTTTGATGCTCATCACGGCGGCATCGGCCAGCGCGAACATCTCCTGCGCGATTTCGCGGTACGAGAGATGCGCACAGTCCGGCTCGTTGTGCCGCACGAAGTAGGCGTTTTCGGCGATGCGGCAGCAGTCGAGCACGAACGGGATGTGGTGTTTTTTGCAAATGCCGGCCACGGCGCGGGCGTTGGCCATGCTCACCGGCTGACCGCCGCCGCTGTTGTTGGTCACGGTCAGGATCACGGCGGCCACGTTGGCGGCGCCCACCGAGCGGATATGCGCTTCCAGTTTTTCCGTGTCCATGTTGCCCTTGAACGGTGCGTCCGAATCGTAGTCCTTCGCCTCCGGGCAGGGCATGTCAATGGCCGTGCCGCCGGAAAACTCGATGTTGGCCCGCGTGGTATCGAAGTGGGTATTGCTGAAAAAATACTTGCCCTTGCCGCCGAGGTACCCGTACAGGATGCGCTCTGCCGCCCGGCCCTGGTGGGTGGGCAGGATGTGCGGCATACCGGTCAGGTCGTTCACTTCCGCAAAAAAACGCTCCCAACTTTTGGCGCCGGCATACGACTCGTCGCCGAGCATCATGGCAGCCCACTGGCGGCTGCTCATGGCCGAGGTGCCGGAGTCGGTCAGCAGGTCAATGAGCACCTTGTCGGAGGGCAGCAGGAAAGGATTGAAGTGCGCTTCGCGCAAAAAATGCGCGCGCTCGTCCGCCGTCGTCATACGAATCGGTTCTACGGACTTGATGCGAAAGGGTTCGATGATCGTTTTGAATTCCATGCCGCAAAAGTCCGGCGCTCCGGAACTGCGGCTGGTGGGAAAATTCAGGGCATCGGGTGAGGTATGTCATTGTCGCCGCTATTAAAAAACAGGCATTTGCCAACCCTTTCCGCAATTCATTCGTTGTAAGCAAAAATTTGTCCGCAATTTTGTCGGCCCCAAACGCAACCGATCGCAGCAAATGCGCTCTCTTTCGTTGTTTTGCACCACTCAAAACTCAAAACTCAAAACTCGCAATCGTTTTATGCAACGAGACAACTATAGCCTGCTCATCGAAAAACTCGACGGTTTTATCCGCAAGTTTTACGTCAATCAACTCCTGCGCGGCGCGCTCTATACCGTGGGCGCCGTGTTGGGTTTGTTCATCCTGCTCAACGTGCTGGAATATTATTTCTACTTCAGCACGACCGTTCGCACAGGCATGCTCTGGGGCTTTGTGCTGCTCTCCGGCGCGTCCCTGTACCGTTGGGTAGCGCTGCCGCTGATGCACTATTTCCACCTCGGCAAAGTCATCAGCCATGAACAGGCGGCCCAGATCATCGGCGAGCATTTCACCGACGTGAAAGACAAACTGCTCAACATCCTGCAACTGAAACAGCAGGCCTCGAACGCGATTTACACCGAACTGATCAACGCGTCCATCAACCAGAAAAGCGACGAGATCAAACTCGTGCCGTTCAAGGCAGCCATTGACCTGCAAAAAAACCGCAAGTACCTGCGCTACGCCCTGCCGCCCGTACTGATGCTGCTGTTTCTGTTTTTGGGCGCGCCCAACATCCTGCGCGAAGGCACCATGCGCTTGCTGAACAGCAGCAAAAAATTTGAAAAACCCGCGCCGTTCCGGTTCATGGTCAACGTCAACGACCTGAAGGCGGTACAGTTTTCCGACTTCGTGCTGAACGTGGGCGTGGAAGGTTCGGTGCTGCCCAACGAAATGTTCGTGGAGATCGGCAACGTGCAGTACCGCCTCGAAAAAGACGCCGCCGACAAGTTTTCGTACACGTTTTCCAATGTCCAGAAAGACATCGAGTTCCGCCTGTTCGGCGGCGGCGTGGAAAGCGAGGATTACACCCTGACGGTGGTGCGCCGGCCAAACATCGCCTCGTTTGACGTGAAAATCAAATTCCCTGAATACATCGGCCGCCCGGCGGAGGAACTCGCCAACGTCGGCGATCTGGTGTTGCCGCAAGGCGCCGGCATCAACTGGGTGTTCAACGCCCAGCACACCGACCGCCTCGACATGCGTTTCGGCGGCGAGCCGTCCGTGGCCTCCAAGCGTTTCGGCGACGCGCTCTTTTCCTTCAGCCGTCGCGCGCTCAAGGACGAAACCTACCGCATTTACCTCGGCAACGACGCGCTGCCCAACGCCGACTCGGTGGCCTACACAATCACGGTTATTCCCGACCTGCACCCGCAAATCGAGGTCGAAGAGTTCAAAGACAGCACCAATATCCGCCAACTCTTTTTTGCCGGCGGCGCCTCCGACGACTACGGCCTGCTCAACCTGACGTTCAACTACCAGATCAAACGGGCTAAAGGCGGACAGTTACCCTTGGTCACAACCAAAATTTCCAAACCTGCCGGCAAACAAATCCAGTACGATTACTCCTGGAACATCCGCGATCTGAGCATCGAACCCGGCGACGAAATTTCCTACTACTTCGAGGTGTTCGACAACGACGGCGTCAACGGCAGCAAAAGCGCCCGCACCAACGTCATGCAGTGGCGCATGCCCACCCTCGACGAGTACCGCAAGGATCAGGCCCAGACCTCGGAGGAAATCCAGCGCGACCTCGAAAAAGCGCTCAAGGAAAGCGCGAAGATTCAGGAGGAAATGAAAAAACTGCGCAACAAAGTGCTCCAGCAGAAAGAACTCGACTGGAAGTCGCGCAAGGACATGGAGAAACTGCTCGACCGCCAGAAGCAACTGCAGAACCAGATCGAGCAGGCCAAGGAGAACTTCGACGAGAGCAAAAAAATGCAACAGGAGTTTGACCAGCAGAAAAATGAAGAACTGCAGGAGAAGCAGGAGCAATTAGAAAAGATGTTCGAGGAGACCGTGTCCGAAGAGATGAAAAAACTCATGGAGGATATCGAAAAACTGCTCCAGGAGATGAACAAGGAGGACATGCTGGAGCAAATGGAGCAGTTGGACATGAAAAACATGGACATGGACAAACAACTCGAGCGTTTGCAGGAACTCTACAAACAACTCGAAGTGGAAAACATGCTCCAGCAGCAAATCGAACAACTCGAAGAACTGGCCAAGGAACAGGAAAAACTGGCCGAGGAAACCGAGAAGAACCAGGATGCCAAGTCCGACGAGCAGCTGCAAAAAGAACAGGATGACCTCAACAAAAAAATGGAGGACATCAAAAAGCAGCACGAGGAAATGCTGAAAAAGAACGAGGAACTGAAGCGCCCGGAGAAGATCGAGGACAACAAAGAGGATATGCAGGACATCCAGCAGGACATGAAGGAGTCGAAGGAAGACATGCAAAAAGAGCAAAAGTCCGGCGCAAGCAAAAAGCAGAAAAAGGCGGCCAACAAGATGAAAAATGTGGCCAACAAGATGAAGCAGAACCGCCAGTCGGGCGAGATGGAACAAATGGAGGAAGACATCGCCATGCTGCGGCAGTTGCTCGAAAATCTGCTCAGCCTGTCCTTCGCGCAGGAAACCAACATGCGGGAGTTTGCCAATACCTCCGTCAACACGCCCCGCTACGTGGAACTCACCCAGCAGCAGTTCAAAATCAAGGACGATTTCAAGATCGTGGAGGATAGCCTGCGCGCCCTGGCCAGCCGCAACTTTCAGATCGAGGGCCTCATCACGGAAAAAGTGTCCGATATCAAGGAAGGTTTTGCCGTGAGTGTGGACGACCTCGAAGAGCGGCAGGTGACCTCCGCCAGCGAGTACCAGCAGCGCACCATGAAAAGCCTGAACGACCTGGCCCTCATGCTCTCCGAAACCATGGATCAGATGCAGCAGCAGATGAACAGCGGCCAGCCGGGGTCCGGCTCCTGCTCCAAACCCGGCGGCACCGGTGAAGGCAAAAAAGGCAACAAAAAAGGCAAGGTGCCTATGGACAAAATCACCAAGGGCCAGGGCGACCTCAACGAGCAGATGAAACAGCTCAAGGAACGCCTCGAAAAAGGCAAAAAAGAAGGGCAAGGCGAGGGGCAGGGAAAATCCGGCACCGGCAGCAAGGAGTTCGCTCAGATGGCCGCCCAGCAAGCTGCCCTGCGCAAAGCCCTGCGCGAAATGCAGAAGGAAAAACAGCAGCAGGGCAAGGGCAACAAGGTGCTGGACGAACTCATGGAGGAGATGGATAAAGTGGAAACCGACCTCGTGAACAAGCGCCTGACCAACGAAATGCTCAAGCGCCAGCAGCAAATCCTGACCCGCCTGCTCGAAGAAGAACGCGCTGAACGCGAACAGGAACAGGACGAGCAGCGCCAGGCCCAATCGGCCAAGCAGCAAAATGCCAAAGTGCCGCCTGCGCTGGAAGAATACCTGAAAAAACGCCGCGCCGAAGTGGACCTTTTCCGCACGGTGTCGCCCGCGCTTAAGCCGTACTACAAACAGTTGGTGGAAGAGTACATCAAAGGCGTGGGGCAGTAGCAGCCTGCCGGACAAATACCAAGCGCCTGTGCGAAGATTCTGCTTCGCACAGGCGCTTAGTATTTGGTGGTGTGCGGATGAAACGTCCGCCAACTGTGCCAGAACTCCTGGTAGGCGTTGATCCTGCGCAGGTTCCCGTCGGCGGGATCAGTTGTCGTTCCGAGGAGGTTCCATGTTTTTTCGCCGAGATGCAGGCTGTCGTTTTTCAGGGAAAAAACCGCGCTCGCGTCCGGGCGGAGGAAGGCGAAAAAACTCTTGTTGTCTTTGGCAAGCGCAATCAAAACCGGCTGTTTGCCCACGGTGTCGTGGATGATGCGTTCCTGTTTCAGGCGGTTCCAGTCGTAGGCTTTGGCGCTTTGTTCGTCTACGACAATTCCCACCACCCAGGATTTTTCCTTCCACGACAAGGTATCGGTGCCGGTAAGTTTGCCGCGTTTGAGGCCGATATCGTAGCCGGCCATGCCCTTGTATTCGTCGGCAAAAAGGCTGTCGGCCTGCATGATGCGGCTGTCCGGGTGCAGTTTCAGCCAAGTGCGCAGACTTGTTTGCGTGGTCGGCCATTCGGGCAGTTGCGCGCCTTTGAGCGATCCTGCCACTGCCTCCCCCGTGGCCTGCCGCCACCAGGATTGGGTGGTTTCGTCTTCAAACATGGCGTTGAAATGATCCATGCCCACCAGCCTGAACCGCTCGGGGCGCCCGTTGACGGTGGGTGAAAACACCCGCCCGGTGCGGCAAACGGTGCAATAGGTCACCATGACCGGCTCGCCGCCCACGGTGTCCAGCACCTGATGGTGGTAGCCGAGGAACTGGATCGGATAGGCCCGGGCTTCGCCGTTCCGTTCGATGCCGAGCACAAGTTTTTCCGGCTTGACCTTGTTGACAGCTCTGTTTGCCATGCGCAGGGTGTGCGGTTGAAGGAACATTTTTTCTGCGGCCATCTCGAAATTCGCCTGATACACCACATAAGCGCAGGCAGCAATTCCCGCAAGCGGGAGCAGCCGGGATGCCCGAAATGCCGGCAGCAAACCCAGTACGATACCGGCCCCGAAGACTCCCCGAAACAGCCAGCGCCATTGGTACAGGAAATACGCCGGGCCGAGGCTTTCCATGCGCTGGCTGCCGGGCATGGGCATGATCAAGTACACGTTGGCGACTTCGAAGAGGATCAGCCCGAGTATGCCGAGGTAGAAGAGTTTTTTCATAATTTCGAGTTGAAAAAATGTCGTACGAGTATCATTCCTTTTGAATCGGAATACGCATCTTCATTTGCACCCATACCGGGCAGCCGTTGGCTTGGCCGTACATCCACTGCTTACCTTTCAGGGCCGTAATAATAGATTCTGTAGTGCAGGGTAATGAGTTTTTAATAAACTCAATGTGGTGAATTCTGCCTGTTTTGTCTACTAAAAAACCAGCTACTATGATGTTGCCCGGCTTTGTCCGCTCTTCTTTGGAGCAGCAGTCCCATGCGATTTCTTTGTGCATGTATTTTATCATTTCCCCATCGCCTCCCGGGAACGTCGGCGGGTGGACAATATCAAACATGTCATAAATTTTATTAATCATTCGCCAATCCTTGACTGACTCAAACGGGCCATTCATATCGGGATGGTGAATGTGGTAAGTGATACTGGTGTCGGCTAATCTGAAGTGTATGTGTCGGGTAATGCGAGTATGTACATAGTTGCCATTATGAATTGGGTTATGCCAAAAATGTCTGACTAGTTGGGTGTTCAATTTTTGCAATACGACATCCCCACACCCGTCTCCGGGGTCACTAAGAATTTCAAAGTCAAAAAGGGTGTCTTTGTAAAGAGTAAGCGAAAACGTAACTACCCCTTCGGTTCCCTTAGCCAATGCTTCTACCGGATATTGGATTTCCTTGTTAATTATTCGATTGATGTAGTATGAACTGCCGCAGCCATACTCTTCTTTCCAATTCAACTGGTTTTCATCAAAAATAGGAATACTGTCACTTTGGGCAAGCAGATTGCCGCCGCAAACACAGATATGGCACAAAAGCCACAGGCAAGTTTTCATACTTGCAAAAATGCAAATAATCAGCGCGAAGCGAGCATTAAAAAACTACTACTTTTCGCCTTCCAATTTGCAGCGTCTTTGCCGGATGCCCGCTCTTGGCTGTATTATAGCCCGAACGGGCATTTTTTGAAAACAACTACTTGTCGTTCCACCTATGCGCTGCATCCGCTACTCCCTTCAAATTGCTCAAATGACAGGCTTGTTTATCTTGTTGGCGGCCACTTCGTCCAGGAGCCAAAGCCTGCAAGTGACCAACGCCGGCACCGCGCCGTTCACGCCTTCCAACCTGATTTCCAACGTATTCCTCGGCGCGGGCGTGGAGGTGAGCAGCATCACATTCAACGGCCAGCCGATCTCGGTCGGGTATTTCACCAACGGCAGCACGGCAGTTGGGCTGGAACGCGGCATCGTGATGACCACCGGCCTCGTGGAGACAGCCAATGCCAACCTGAACCAGTTCGGTTGCCACGAATCGGGCAGTGCGTTTGCCAACAACAATGTGGGCGGGTTCCTGCCCGGGTTTGATTCCGATCTCGGGCCAATTGCCGGCGGGGCGCTCTTCGATATCGCCACCTATACCATCACGTTCGTGCCCACCTCCGACACCCTGCGGTTCCGCTACTGCTTCGCCTCGGAGGAGTACCCGGAATTCGCCTGCTCGCAGTACAACGACATCTTCGGCTTTTTTATCCAGGGTCCAAACTACCCCTCGCCGACAAACATCGCACGCATCCCCGGTACGGGCCTGCCGGTGTCTATCAACAACATCCACCCCGACAATACCACACCCTCCGTTCCCTGCCCGCCGGTAAATGCGCAGTACTACATCAACAATCTCAACTCAAACTCCCAGCCTACCTTCGACGGCCTGACCCGCGTATTCACCGCCGAGGCCATTGTGGTACCCTGCCAGACGTACACCATCAAACTCGTCATCGCCGACGTGGGCGACCCGGCCTACGACTCCGGCGTATTCCTCGAAGCAAAAAGTTTCGGTACCGGCGCCTTGCGCACCACACTCGCTACGCCCAGCCTCGACGGCACCGTCACCGAAGGCTGCTCCGACGGCTCCATCACCTTCCGGCTTCCGCTGCCCGCCGATGCTGATTTTCCGATTGACTACAAAATCCTCGGCACGGCTACCAACGGTGCAGACTACCAGACGATCCCGTCCAACCTGTTCATCCCTGCGGGGCAGCAGGAGATTGTCATTCCCATCGTAGCCGTGGAGGATGCGCTTGCCGAAGGCACGGAATTCATCGCCCTCGATGTGCGCCGCGACCCCTGCAACCGCGATACCATCCTGGTTTTCCTGCGGGAAAACACCATCGTACCGCCCGACCAATTAGCCGATGCCGCTCTGTGCCTCGGCAACCCGCCCGTCCAGTTGAACGGCGCCCTGCCGATCCCTTTGCCCACGCCGCCGTCATTTTCTATTAGCCCGAACCTGTCCGTCAACCCGGTAAACACACCTGTGTCTTCGGCCATCAACGTGTTTGGCGTACTGCCTGCCGTGTTGCAGCCGGGCATGATCCGTTCCGTTTGCCTTAACGCCACGCATGGCTGGGTGGACGACTGGGATGTGTACCTGATTTCGCCCGGCGGGCAAGTGCTGGAACTGATGACCGACTGCGGCGGTACCGGCAAGAATTTCACGAACATTTGTTTCACCCCGACCGCCCCGCGCAGTATTGCTACGGCCACCGCGTTCGACGCGCCGTTTACCGGCAACTGGCTACCCGAAGGCCCTTGGTCCGACCTCTGGGGCGGCGGCGCTTACCCCGTCAACGGCGCCTGGCGACTCTCCCTGCGCGACGATCAGAACGGGTTTGTCGGCACCCTGCACGACTGGTCCATTACCTTCGAGCCGCTTTACGGCGTTGATTATACCTGGACGCCGACCAACGGCCTTTCCTGCCCGGACTGCCCCAGGCCGGATGCAAATCCGACAACTACCACCACCTATTTCCTCCATGCCGTGGACTCGTACGGCTGTGATGTGTCGGACACCGTGTCGGTTTCCGTAGTGCAGGCGCTGGACGACCCGACGGTCGTCTGCGGTGGTTTCACCAACAACAGCATCACGTTCAATTGGAACGACGTGCCCGGCGCCGCCGGCTACCTCGTGAACGTGGGCAGTATGGGCTGGATGCCGCCAAGCGGAATGAATACCCACACCGTGACCGGCCTCGCCCCGGGCGCCACCGTTACCATCGAAGTACAGGCCGTGGACAGCAGCGGCACGCCCTGCCCGGCGCTCATCGGTACGGCTACCTGTTCCAATTGCGACCCGCCCGTGGTGAACGTGGCGGTCACCAACGTCACCTGTCCGGGCGGCTCCAACGGCGGCGTCGTGCTGACCCCCGACGGCATCAACCCGCCCTACATGTTTGCGCTGGCCGCGCAAAACAATGCAACCGGTGTGTTTACCAACCTGAGCGCCGGCGCCTACACCGCCACTGTAACGGATGCGACCGGCTGCTCGGCCCTGGTTCCGGTGACCATAGGCTCGCCAAATCCGCTCGTTATAACCATTACCCCTGAAAACGTGACGTGTTTCAATGGCGACAACGGCGCCGGAACGGCAGTCGTCACCGGCGGCACCGGGCCTTACAACTACAAGTGGAGCGATGCGGCAGGACAAACTTCCGTAAAGGCGGTGAACCTGAAAGCGGGTACCTACACCGTGACCGTGACCGACAGTCATGGCTGCACCGGCACGGCATCCGTTACACTCACGTCTCCGCCCGATCTGATTGTGTTCGTCACGCCCACTGCCGCCAAATGCAACGGGCAAGCCAGCGGTATGGCTACCGTGTCGGCATCCGGCGGCGTCGGGCCTTACAATTTTGCCTGGAGTTACAACGGCCAAACAGGCCCCATTGCCGTCAACCTGCCGGCGGGCAGCCACCTGGTTACCGTGACCGATGCCGTGGGCTGCGCCAAAACGTCGTTTGCCCTCATTTTCCAGCCTCCGGCCCTGACGGCCAACACCACAGCCACGAATGTCACTTGCGCCAACCTGACCAACGGTGCCGCAACCACAACTGCCTCGGGCGGTACCGGTACCAAAACATTCGTGTGGAGCACCACGCCGCCGCAAACTACGGCCACGGCGTCGAACCTCGGCGCCGGCGCCTACACCGTCACGATCACCGACGCCAACGGCTGCACCCTCACCCAGACTGCCACCGTAACAGCGCCGCCGGCCATTGCTGTGAGTGCCGTGCGGACTAACGTCACCTGTTTTGGTACCGCCACCGGCACCGCCACCGCCACCGCTTCGGGTGGCAGCGGCACACTGGCGTACCAATGGAGCGACCCGGCCGGCCAAACCACACCCGCAGCCGCCAACCTGACAGCCGGCGCTTACACCGTCACGGTCACCGATGGAAACGGCTGCACCAACACGGCCAGCGTGACCATTTCGCAACCGCAGGCCCTTGTGCTCAACCTCACGACGCAGGCTGTGGCCTGTTTTGGCCAAAACACAGGTTCGGTGAGTTCCACTGTGGTCGGAGGAACCACGCCGTATTCGTACTCCTGGAGCAGCAGCGAGCTCTCGCCGGGTATTTCCGCCAAAGCCGCCGGAACCTATACCCTCACCCTGACCGATAACAACGGCTGTTCGACCACGGCCTCGGCGACAGTGACCCAGCCCACCGCGCTGACGGTATCGGCTTCCCAGCAAAACATCAGCTGTTTCGGCGCTACCACCGGCAGTGCCCAACTCACGCCGGGTGGCGGCACCACGCCGTATTCCGTCACCTGGAGCGGCCCCGGCGGCTTTACCGCTACCGGCACGTCGTTGAGTAATCTGGCCGCCGGCAACTATTCGGCCACGGTGTCGGATGCTGCGGGTTGCACCGCTACCCAGGCACTCCAACTGACCCAGCCCGTCTCGGCACTGGCCATTACGCTGCCCTCGGTCGGCGACACGATCTGTTTCGGCGCCGCCAACGGCTTGGCTACGGCAAGTGCCTCGGGCGGCACGTCGCCGTTTCAGTTCCTCTGGGCGCCGGGAGGGCAAACGACACCCGCGATTTCCAACCTGAGCGCCGGCACCTACACACTTACGGTGACGGATGCCAACAACTGCAACCGATCCGCCTCCATCACCATTCCACAGAAACAACTCCTGAGCGTACAGGCATCCGGCGGTTCGGTGGACTGTGCCGGCAGCAGCAACGGCCAGGCATCGGTAACCTCCGTTTTGTACGGAAACACTCCGGCTGGTCTCGGGCAGTTCACTTACCTGTGGAGCACAAATCCGGCGCAAACGAGTATTCAGGCCGTTAATCTGTTGGCCGGCCAAACGTACACGGTGACCGTCACGGATGCCATTGGCTGCTCGGCCACCCAAACGGTGAGTATCGCCGACGTGCCGGCGCTTGGGGTGGGTATTGTGAGTTCGGCTAATCCGACCTGCTTTGACGGCGCTAACGGTCGCGCCATTGTTGCCGGTAGCGGGGGCTTGTTGCCGTATTCGTACAACTGGGGTGCGGGGGTGTCGGCGGTAGATTCGCTGGCGCAAAACCTGCGTGCGGGCACCTATTTCGTGACGGTCACCGACGCCAAAGGCTGCACCGGCACAGCCTCGGTAACCCTTTCGCAGCCCACGCAACTGAAACTCCGGTTCCAGCCTACGGCGGTCGTTTGTTACGGCGAAAGCACCGGCAAGGCTTCGGTATCCGGCGAAGGCGGTACACCACCCTATCAGTTTGCGTGGCCTTCGGGCAGTACGGCCACGCAGGAAACCGGGCTGGCTGCGGGCTTTTATGCCGTCACCCTCACCGACCGAAACGGCTGCACCCACACCGACAGCGTGGAAATCAAACAGCCCGATGTGCCGCTCGGCGGTACGCTTGTGGTACAGGATGTGGGCTGCTCCGGTGGCTATTCCGGTTCCATCCAGGTGGTGCCCTCCGGCGGAACGCCGCCATACCGGTATGCACTCGACGGCGGGCCGTGGAACGGTTCGTCCATACAAATCGGCCTGACAGCCGGTCAATACGTGCCGAGTATTCAAGACAACAACGGCTGCACGGCCACACTCAACACAGCGGTTGTCGCAGAGCGCCCGGAAGTGGGACTGGAACTTGGCCCGACCATTACCATCCAATTTGGGGAAAGCACACAATTGCAGGCGGTGGTGACCAATGCCGCCGATCCGGTGCAGTACATCTGGAACCCGGCAGACAGCCTGTGGCTGAGTTGCCTCGACTGCCCCGATCCGTTCGTGGACGGCCTCGAAGACGGACGCTGGCTCGAACTGAAAATCGTGGATTCCTTTGGCTGTACCGCCACCGACCGGGTACTGGTGGTGGTGGAAAAAGTACGGCGCGTACATGTGCCGACGGGCTTTTCACCCAACGGCGACTTCAGCAACGACCTCCTGCTCGTGCACGGTCAGCAGGGCGTGCGCGTGGTGTCGTTCCGGGTGTACGACCGCTGGGGCGAACAGGTGTACGAAGGCCTGGACTTTCCGGTGAACGACCCGAATACGGGCTGGGACGGCACGTTTCGTGGCGAACCGATGAACCCCGGCGTATTTGTCTGGGTGCTGGAGGTGGAATTTGCCGACGGAAACCGCGAGGTGTACAAAGGGAATACGACTTTGATTCGGTAACGGTTATTTGCCGTATGCCGCCAGAAACTCCGGGCTGTCGGGCTTCACCTTCGAGGCAAAAAAGTGGGTTAGTTCCCCTTTTTCGTTGATCAGGTATTTGCTGAAGTTCCAGGTTGGCTCCTGGCTGTTCCAGCCGTTCTGGGCCGGGTCGGTGAGCCAGCGGTACAGGGGCGCTTTTTCGTCGCCCTTGACGTGTACTTTTTCAAAGAGGGGGAAAGATATGTGGTAGTTTGACTCACAGAACGCTGCGATTTCTTCCGCCGAGCCAGGCTCCTGGCCCATAAAATCGTTGCAGGGAAAACCCAGCACCACGGTGTTGTCTTTGTGCTCCGAATAGAATTTTTCCCAGTCGGCATACTGCGGGGTGTAGCCGCATTTGGAGGCTACATTCAGCACGATGATTTTTTTGCCCCGGAATTGTTCCAGGCGCACCGGGGCGCCGTCGAGCGAGTTGACGGTAAAATCAAAAAAAGAAGTTTTGCTTTTTGACGCTGCACCGGCTTCTGCCGGTCGGGAAGCGACTTTGGAAGTATCGAAACAGGAAACGGAGAGCAAGGCGCTTGCGCCGAGCAGGAACAGGAAAACAACATTTTTGATCATGGCAGAACGGTGTGCGAAGGTAAATAATGAGGCCTAAGAACACCGCTGTGGCGTATTGGTTTAGAGCAAATCCTCAAACACTTTTTCCACGTCAAGTTGAATGCCCGTAGCGGGGTCGGTCAAAATCCCGGAGTCGAAATAATGCTTTTCATCGTTGGCCAGCACGACCTGAATGGCCTTGAACTCGGGAATCACGATCCAGGCCGACAGTACGCCCAAGGGGAAGTAGATGTCCCAGGCCTTGTGCATCAGTTCGTTGAGCGACTGGCTGGGCGAGATGATCTCGATGGTGGTGAGGGGGGGCTGTCTTTCTTTGGCGGCCACGGTGCGTACATCCAATTTACGCTTTTCATAAATACAAAGATCCGGCGTGGAGGGCGGCGTGGAATCCAGACTCAATTCATTGATGAACATGAACTTGTTGCCAAAAAGTTGGTCAAGTAGTACGCCAATTTTGTGCTGTAAGAAACCATGAATAATGTTAGGCATAGGTTTATTGCGTTCTATTTCATAATCGGACAGGGGAAGCGGGGGGGCATCCACGACCGGCGTATCGGTATGCAATTCTTCGTGTAGCATGGCTGAAGTTTTTTTGCGAATACAAACCTACGGGAAATCCGGTTCAGTTTTCCACGAAGTACATGTCAATCTCGCCCTTGTTCTTGGCTGCTATCTTGCCGCGATACTTGCAGGCAAAGTAGTCCTTGACCATCTCGAACACTTCGCCGGAGATGTTGATTTTGCCGCCTTCGCCGGCGGCTTCGATGCGGGCGGCGATGTTGACGGTGTCGCCCCAGATGTCGAACGCGAACTTTTTGGAACCTACCACGCCTGCTACCACCGGGCCGCTGTGGATACCAATACGGGCCTCGAACACGGGTTGTTTCTGGCGAGCGCGTTCGGCGTTCCAGGTGGCAAGCCAGGTTTGCATTTCGCGGGCGGCCTCAATCATGTCGCGCAATTGGCTGCCGCCGCCGTTGGGCAAGCCGCCGGCGGCCATGTACGCATCGCCGATGGTTTTGATTTTTTCGAGGCCGTGGCGGGCGATGATCTCGTCGAACGCCCGGAAGCAGGTATCCAGTTCGGTGACCAACTGCTGCGGCGTGAGTTTTTCGGCAATTTTGCTGAACCCGACAAAGTCGGCAAACAGCACACTCACATCCTCAAAATAGCGGGCATTGGTGCTGCCTTGTTTTTTTAGTTCTTCCGCCACGAGCGCAGGCAGGATGTTCAGCAGCAGGTTTTCGGAGCGCTCCTGCTCGGCGCGGATCAGTTTGTTTTTTTCTCCCAGCACTTTGGCATTCTGGCGGGCGCGGATAAAACTGTACAGCGAGCCGCCGGCCAGCAGCAGCACGGCAATAAAACCCGCTATGTAAAAATTGCGCTCGCTTCGCGACTCGCGCACAGCCAGTTCGGCATTGGCGATGTTCAGGCTGTCTACCTTGTTCCGGTACTCCATGGAGTCTAATTTGGTGCGCTGCTGCATGAGCAGGAGGGATGCCTTCAGCTGATCGTCGGTCATTTTGTCAATCAGGGCCCGGCTGGCGCTCAGTTCTTCCATCAGTTTCTGGCGTTCCTTGTCGCTTCCGACAGCGCGGGGGTTGCTTGATCCGGCAGCACCTTGTTGAGACTTGGACAGTTCCAGTATCTGGTTGTTCATAGCGGCCATTTGTTCGGCGATTTCCTGCTGCTTTTCCAGTACCAGCAATTCAAGGCCGGGAGCAGGTGTGCTTATCTCTTTGGCCCGGGCAATTTGAGCGTCAATATCGGCAACCTCGCTGTTGCGGTTGTTGCGTACGGCGAGTGCGCGGAGTTGTTCCAGATTTTCGAGCAGCAGCGTTTTGTCGGAATTGCCCGATTTGCCGAGAATTTTGTTGCTCTCCCGAAGCCGCGATGCCGGGTCTTTGGCAAAGAGGCCCTTTTTTCCCCGCAACATCAGCACCTTGCCTTCCCGGCTGAGACTCAAGGCTTTGAGGTCGTTGCGTTTAATGCGCTCGGCGAGGCTGGTGGCATTTTCCGCATACTCCAGGGCTTTGTCGTAGTCACCGGCTTGCAGGTGCGCATTGGTAAGTGCAAGCAAAACTTCCACACGTTGCGGGCCGGCAGCCGAGCGAAGCGCGGTCTCAAGTTCTGAAATGTCGGTACTTTGGGAATAGGTATGCAACGGCAAAAGAAGGCTCGTCGCAGCGGCCAGTATGACAAGGAATGTTTTCATTATTAAAACCAGATTGACCTTTTTTTCTTAGGCAGGACAAATATAAAGCCAATGTCTCGATGTTTGCACCATGCTCACTGCTACCGATCGCAAGTTTGTCCGGGATTATCTGAACGCCGACCTGCACCGACTGCTTTTGTCGGCAAAGCGCTATCCCGGCGTGGCGGTGCAGGCATGTGTAGCGCAGATCGAGGCGTTGCGCAAAGTGCGGGAGAAAATCCCTGCCTGGTTCCTGTTCGACCTCGACATGCCGCCGCTGCTGTCGGTCGAACAGGCTTCGTCGGAAGCCGCAGCGCGGTTCAAGTCCACGCTTTTTTCCGGCAAAAAAATGGCCGACCTCACCGGCGGCATGGGCGTGGACGCGTACTTTTTTGCGCAACAGTTTGAACAGGTTGCGTACGTGGAACGCAACCCCGAACTCGTCGCTCTTGCCCACCATAACTTCGCCGCACTCGACGCCGCCAACGTCCGCGTGGAGGAAACCGATGCCGAAACCTTCCTGAAAACCGGCGCCGACCGCTACGACCTGCTCTACCTCGACCCGGCCCGCCGTGCCGACCGCCACCGCCGCGTATTTCAACTCGCCGACTGCGAACCGAATGTGCCGGTCCTTCGGGAAATGTTGCTCGCCCGCGCCGACCGCGTGCTGGTCAAAGCGGCGCCCCTGCTCGATCTCAGCCAGGCCGTCGAACAACTCGGCGCCGTGTCCGCCGTGTGGGTCGTGTCCGTGGGAAACGAAGTAAAAGAAGTGTTGTACCTGCTGGAAAAATCCGCGCCGGCGCCCGACCAAATCCCCATCGAAGCGGTGTGCCTCGGCGCCGAACAGCAAACTTTCCGCTTCACCCGCGCAGCGGAACGCGCCGCCGAACCCGGATATGCCCTGCCGCAGGGCTACCTGTACGAACCCGATGCGGCAGTGCTGAAAGCGGGGGCGTTCAAGTCCTTCGCCCTGCGCTTCGGCTTGGCCAAACTGCATCCGCAAACCCATCTGTACACCTCGCCGACACTTGTTCCCGACGTGCCGGGACGCACATTTGCCATCGCGGCGCTTGTGAAATACGAGCGCAAAGCCCTGCAAGAGGTGCTGCCCGACCTGCGCGCCAACGTGGCTGCGCGCAACTTTCCCGACTCCCCCGATGCCGTGCGCCGAAAACTTGGTCTGGCCGACGGCGGGGAATACTTTGTGTTCGGGGTGACGGATGCAGAAGGGCGGAAGGTGCTGGTGGTTGGCCGGCGTTAGCCCCCAAACCGTCTGAAAAAATACCCCTTCAGCAACTCATTCGCCACCGCATAGGCCAGCGTAATGCCCACCAACACCAGCATCAGCATAGCCGGCAAGGGCGTGAACCCGAACATTTCAGCAGCCCCCGGCAGGTAGGGCAGGACAATGGCCGCAGCCGCCACGGCTACCGTGCTGATCCACAACCACCGCCCCGGGCGGCTGCGGAAAAACGGGCGGCGGGTGCGTACGATCAGCAGGATGACAAGTTCGGTAAGCAGCGACTCCACGAACCAGGCCGTCTGGA
>JAEUUV010000302.1 GCA_016787285.1 Saprospiraceae bacterium
TTTCTGTGTTTATTCGCCCGATGAAAATAGGTATCGTTTGTTACCCGACTTATGGCGGCTCCGGGGTGGTGGCTACCGAACTCGGCCTCGGTCTGGCGCGCAGAGGCCACGAAATTCACTTTATCACCTACCGCAGGCCCGTGCGACTGGCACATTTCCACGAAAATGTGTTTTACCACGAAGTGGATAACGAGGACTACCCGCTTTTTGAATACCCGCCCTACGACACTGCGCTGGCCTCCACGATTGTGGACGTGGTGCAGTACCAAAACCTCGACTTGCTGCATGTGCACTACGCCATTCCGCATGCTGCCGTGGCCTACATGGCAAAAAAAATCCTGATCTCGCAGGGCCGCTATGTGCCGGTAGTGACCACCCTGCACGGCACCGACATCACCCTCGTAGGCACCAATCGAGCCTTTGCCCCGGTCGTAGAGTTCAGCATAAACAAAAGCGACGGCGTGACCGCTGTTTCCCAAAGCCTGAAAAATGATACCCTGCGCCTGTTCCACATCGAACGCGACATCCGGGTGGTGTACAACTTCATTGATTTCGAGCGTTTTCGGAAGGTAGACAAGGATCATTTCAAAAAAATAATCGCTCCCGACGGCGAGCGTATCATCGCGCACACGTCCAATTTCCGAAAAGTGAAACGCGTGGAAGACGTGGTGCATATTTTCAAACGCATCCACGACTCGGTGCCCTCCAAACTGCTGATGATCGGCGACGGCCCGGAGCGGCAAAACTCGGAGCGCCTCTGCCGCCAGTTGGGTATTTGCGACGATGTGCGTTTCCTCGGCAAGCAGGACGCCATCGAGGAACTCCTCGCCATCTGCGACCTGTTCGTGATTCCCTCCGAAAGCGAGAGTTTCGGCCTCGCCGCCCTCGAGGCCATGGCTTGCGAGGTGCCGGTCATTTCGTCCAACAGCGGCGGTTTGCCGGAGGTGAATATCCACGGTGTAACCGGATTCCTGAGTGAACCGGGCAACATCGAAGAAATGGCCCGTTACGCCACCGAACTGCTGCAAAACGAGCCGATGCTCCGGCAATTCCGCCAAAACGCCCTCGCCCAGGCCAAACGCTTCGACCTGAACAACATCCTGCCCGATTACGAAGCGTATTACGCCGAAGTGCTGGAACGGAGTACGGTGAAGGTGGAATGATTCGATTGATTCGATTGATTCGATTGATTCGATTATTGACAATCAGTACAATAGCCTGAGCATCTATGCTTGGGAAAACATGGAATGATAAAAATTGGAATTCAGGATTTCCCGGCGACCCGCCGGTTGGCCGAATTTGCCCGGCAGGAGTTGATCTGCATCGGTGTGGAAAGCACGGTCGTTTTTCTCGACGACCTCGAAGGGGGGATATTGCGCGGCGATATTGACGCAGCCTTGCAGCCCTTGGGCACAATCCCGCTGGAACGCCCCGGTGAAGTGGTCATTGCCGCGCTTTCGGCACGGGAAAACCCTGCCGACCTGCTCGTGATGCACCCGGAAACACAGGACAACCGACTGGACTTCGGGCTGAAACAGGGCGCCGTGGTGTGCTGTGCCACAGCCTGGCAGGCGGCGCAGTTACGCGATTTCCGGCCCGATCTCGCCGTTTCGGTGCCCGGCGGCGGTGTCGGCGCATTGGTGTCCGGCTTGAAGGCCGGCATCTGCGAAGCGATAGTCTTTGCCGCCGCCGATATGGTTGCCGAGGAATTGGACTTGAGCGGGCTGCTCCTTGTCGAACTCAACCCCCGGGAATTTTTACCCACGCCGGGGCAAGGTGTTGTGGCCTGGCTGGCGCACCGCGACAACCTGCCCGTTCGGCGCCTGCTGAAACAGGTGCATCACCCCGATGTATCCGCCTGCACCAATGTGGAGCGGCGGGTGTTGCAACTGCTGCGTGGCGCGCTGCTCGGTGCATTCGTAGAGCGCGATGCAGCGGGGAATTTTCACGCATTTGTCGCCGGCGAAACAGGAGGCAGCATACGCCGCGCCCGCTTGTCGCAAAGCACGAATTTTGAACTGGCCGAGCGTGTGGTGGCGGGTTTGGGGTAATCTCTACCGCAGCACCGTCACATCCCCCTGAAAAATTTCACTTTTCCCGTCCACAAACCGCAACACCGCATAGTACGCATACACCCCGGGGTTCACCGGTGTGCTCCGGTACGTTCCGTCCCAGCCCACGCTGAGGTCGTTGGGCAAAAATTCCTTCGCCTCAAACACCTGCTCGCCCCATCGGTCATAAATCCGGAACGACTCCACCATTTCCACATCCTTCCCGCCAAAAATAACGAGGCGGTCATTCTCTACACTCTCCGGCCGAATGGCGTTGGGGATGTACACCCTTCGGATTCTGTCCACTAAAATCAGTACGGTAGCATTCGCGCTGCATCCGTTGGTGTCCACCAAATGAATACTGACCTGACCGCTTTGCACCGGCAGGAACGACTGAATCAATGTGTCGGCGTGCAGGGTATCCCACACCGGAGTCCAGACCACCGACTCCAGGGCTGAAAAAGGCACGGTAGTCTCGGCATTCAGGACGACCGGCTCTCCCAGATTGATCTGAACAGCGGGGCCTAAATCTACCGTCATCGGAACCGGTTGAGCCACGACCAGATTCCCGGTCGTCCATTCGCAGCCGTTGGCATCCTGAAGCGTCACCGTGTAGGTGCCGGGCGCCAGGCCTGAAAATGTGGATTGTTGTACAAACGGCCCGCCATTGAGCGAAAACAGTACCGGCGGGTGATTGCTTGCTATCGAACCGAGCACGATGCTGCCGTCCCGGTCGCCGAAGCAGGATACCGGCTGCACCGTGATCTGATTGGCTACGGGTGTCGTATTGTCCACGGCTACCGTGGCGGTGTCGCCGGCGGTACAGCCGGCGGTATTCGTCACCACCAACGTGTACACGCCACCGGCAGAGACATTGATCTGTGCCGTGTTGCCGGCGGTAGCGCCTTGAATCGTCCAGTTGTACGCGCCTGCGCCGGTGCCCGGGCCACCGAGCGTAACCGTCGGTTGGGAGCAGGTAATAGTTTGATCCGGACCGGCATCAGCCATCGGCAAGGCATGCAGAATCACCGTCACGGTGGTACTTTGTCCGGGGCACGGCGCTGCAGCCTGCACGGAGTACCGGAAGGTGTATGTGCCCGCCGGCTGCCCGTTGGTTTGGAAAGTACCTGTAGTCGCCTGAAATGCGCCCGGCGAAGACGGCTTGACCGAGGTTTCCGTCCATTGCCCGCCGGGGTCGGCGCCTGTGAGCAAATTTGCCAATTGCACAGATTGAGTGGTTCCTGCGCAGAATTCCACCGGCGCAGCAGCAGTGCCGGCGGTTACCGGCGTATTCACAGTGATCGTGACCGACCCGCCAGGCAACCGGGTGCAGGCCGGAAGAGTGCCGTCTGTTACAGAAACAAGTGTGTACGTCGTGGTGGCCGTCGGGGATACCGGCAAATTCACCGGTTGCGGTCCCGGCAAAATCAATGTAGCCGGTCCGCCGGCGCCGGTGGTATAACTGACCGTCAGCGGGTACGTGCCGGTTCCGGCAAACTGAAGCGTAGCGGAGCCGCCCCGGCAAATGGTTGCATCGCCCGTCAGCGTCGCCGTCGGGAGCGGTTTCCATTGCACCGGAGCGCCTGCGGCGATGTCGCGACAAGGATCGGCGGGGTCAACCTGCCCGGAAAGGTTATTCCCGGCTACCGCCGAAATGTAGTAGGTGACGCCGGTTTGCAAGCCGGCGCCGAAGGGGAAAACAGGCTGGTTGTTTGTAGCCAAAATGACACCACCGGAAGTCCGAAGCACAAACAACAGCGTATCGTTCGCATCCAGCGTGGCATTATTATTCCAGATGGCCGAGGCGGGTTGGTCTGCACAAAAAACAGCCGGGTTTGTCATCATAGTCCCGGCATCAGTGGTGCAGGGGCAAAAATGCGTTCCGCTTACCGGAGAGGCTGTGCAGCCGTTGGCGTCGGTGAGTGTCACGGCATACGTGCTGTTGTTGGGCAAAACCGGCGATGTGAACACATTGCCTGCAAAAGTCCCTCCGACACCCGAAACCGTGTACGGCGCCGTCCCTCCATTGACCGTAAAACCGAGTACAAAACCCGTGTTGGTGCCGTTGCAGGTTTCAGTTACGCCGGAAATGGCAGGAACGGGGTTAAACCGAACCGTCACTTCGTCGTAAGCAGAGCAAATGTTGTTGGTTTCCGTCCAGCGAAAGGTGTAGTTCCCGGCGGCGCCGACCGTCACGCCGGTTCCCGGGGCATTGGCATTGGAGAAATTGGCGACACCCGGGCCGGCTACCTGCGTCCATTGGCCGGAAAAACCCGGGGTTACCGCAGCGAGTGCGGTCGTCAGGCCGCAAACAGCGGAATTCGGGCCGGCATCGGGAGCCGGATTTTCATAAAAAACAACAGGCTGCCCCTGCGCCACCGAAAAACACGGGTCCGAGGGATCGGGCCATCCGTTCAGGTTGTTACCGGCCACCACCGACACGTAGTACGGCGTCCCGAAATTCATGCCCGGCAGGTAGGAAAATACGCCACCGGTGTTTTGTGCCAGCACCATACCGAGGTTCGGCCCCGAGCCGGTATGCAGCACAAACGCGAGGGTATCGTTTGTATCCAGATTCTGTCCGCCGAGGTGCGTGGCGGCGGCGACATCGTTTTCACAAGCCGATATTGGCGTTAAATTCATTTGCCCGGCATTGGTGGCGCAACTGCAAAGGAACGAGCCGACAACTGGCGGCGATACGCAACCATTGGCATCCGAAACGACAAAATTGAACCCGGCGCCGCTGGCTATTGGCGCCGAGGTATAGGTGGAACCGGCCACCGGCAGGCCGTTTACCTGATACGGCGCCGCGCCGCTACTGATCGGGAAACTCACCGAGTAAACCTGGTTGGTACCGTCGCAAACCGTAACCGGAGCGCCGGCCGCCGGAGATGCCTGAAACGTCGCCTGTACCGTGTCTGCGGCCATGCAACCATGCACATCCGTGATTGCATATTGCAAAATATACGTGCCGTACCCGGTAGCCACAAGGCTGGTGGATGCCTGATTCGGATTGGCTATTGTCGCTGTGCCTCCCGCAGGCAGGCCGATGAGCGACCATGTTCTGGTGCCGGATACCGGATTACCGGCTAACGGCAGCGTCAACGTGCATCCAGCCACATCGGCGCCGGCACTGGCAACGGGATTGTTGTAAAAAATCACCGGCTGCCCGGCTGCTACGGACAAGCAAGGGTCGTTCAGGTCGGGCTGACCGTTCACATTGTTGCCGACTACGTAGGAAATGTAGTACGTCGAGTCGTAGCTCATGCCTGCTCCGAAGCCGAACACGCCGTTCGTATTTTCCGCTAAAACGACGCCGAGGGTCGGGCCGGAAATGGTGTGCAGGATGTATGCACCAATGTCGTCGCCGTCGAGATTGCCGCCTTGCTGCTGGGCGGTCACGGTATTTCCCGGACACGCCGTAAGCAACTGGGCGCCCATTTGCCCGGCATCCGTGGCGCAGTTGCAGTTGACCAAGCCGCCAAGTGTGGGTGACAGGCAGCCGTTGGCATCCGTGACCACAAAAGAATACGCCAGCCCGCTCGGAATAGGGGCGGAAACAAAGGTGTCGTTGGTCACCGTTCCGCCGGGGACGCTGTACGGGCCGACGCCTCCGCCGACGGGGAACGTGATGGTATAATTTTGATTGGTCGCATCGCAGTCCGACAGCACGGGGCCGATTTGCGGAGATGCGTTAAATTGCACCGCCACGGTATCAGAATCCGCACAAAGACCATTGATCTCCGTCCACAAAAACGTGTACACACCGTTCGGATTCACCGAAACCGCCGTGACGGTTGAATCGGCATCAGTGAAATTCGCTAACCCCGGGCCTGCAAGAGTGATCCACCCCCCCGTACTTCCGGGCACGCTGAGGATAGCAGTCAGCGTATCGGAAACCGCGCATACGGCATTGTCTGCGCCGGCATTGGCGACAGGGACTGCAAATACCGTTACCGGAAAACAATCCTGCGGCCCTGCGCCGCAGCCGTTGGCGGCAACCAGGCACACATTGCCCCCTGGAGCAGCACCCCACGACACGGAAATAGCAGTGGAATCCTGCCCGGAAAGTATCGTGCCGCCCGGCGGTACGATCCAGTTGTATCCTGTGGCGTTGGTCAGCACCGGAATGGTGTACACTCCGGTGGCGCCGGCGCACAAACTACTGTCTCCTGCAATGTCGGGCAAGCCCGGAACGGTATTCACCTGAGCCGCTATGCAACTGCTTTGGCTGGTGTCGCAGGCGTTGCTTGCCGCCACGCAGATGTTGCCCGAGGCCCCTGCCGCCCACACGACGGACACCGTGGAGCTGTCCTGACTGCCAAGGATCGTTGCCGGCGCAGGCACGGTCCAATGGTATTTGGTAGCACCGGTTACCGGTGTGATGCTGTACGATACGGTATCACCGGCGCATACTACAGCGACGCCCTGCGGTGGCGCCGGGTCGGAAAGTGTTGTCACGGAAATTGCCTGACAGCGCGGCGGGCCGGCGCCGCAGGCATTGACGGCCGCCACACAAATCACCCCGCTGGTATCGCCCCAGATGAGGCTGATGGTATCGTTGTTCATTCCGGCGCTAACGGTGACATCGGCAGGCATGGTCCAGATGTACGAAACGGCACCGGTATCAAGGGGAACCGAAAACGACGTGGTTTGCCCGGGGCACAGCACCGTGTCGCCGATAATGCCGGCAGGAACGCCGGGCAAAGTCTGGCTGCCGGTTATTGTCACGCTGGTGGTATCACAGCAGGTTATCAACCCCTGGGTTTTACATACCTGCAGGTGATAATTACCTGCTGCAGTGGCAACTATGTTCAAGGTGTTGGCCGGGCCTGAAATGACACCGCCATTGCTTGCACTCCACAAATAAGTAACACCGGCGCCAAGCGTGGAGCCAAGAGCGGATAATTGGGTTGAAGGCTGCTGGCAGCTCAGTGGAGGGGGTGGATCCGGGGTAATCTTTGCCACCACATTCATATTGACGAGATTGAGGGTGACAATGCTGTCGCAACCGGCGGCATTTGTGAACACTTCAATGTACTGCCCGGCGCCGCATGCACTGGGAAAACCCGGTGTAATGGAGCAGCCGTCGGGGCAAATAGTTTCCACGATTGTCCTGAAAGTCGGCTGATTTACCGTCAGGTCAAGCGTAGCAGTGTATGGACAGCCGTTTTGAAAAAGCGTTTGCGTGTAAACCCCTGTTTGGCAGTAGGTTATTCCATGGAACGTGAAGCATGCAGGTGCACAAATGGTCTCATAAGCCTCTTCATTGGGAGGCAGCGGCTTTATGGTGACTCCCACGCAGTTGCCGGTGATTTTACCACAAAACGGGGGCGTCGTTGAATTGAGTTGCGTAGTCAATTGGGTGATGGTCAGCATGCCGTTGGGTGCAGGAATATTCCCTTCCTGTGCCAGCAAATACGACATCCCGCAAACGGTGTAATTGCCGGCCGGATAAGCCGTCAAATCCGGAGCGTCTTCAAAAGCCAGTATAACTCCACCGGCGCCACCGATCACGTATTTATAGCCGTATTCCGAAGTGGGTGGTGGTGTAGTGGGCGGCGCATAGGTGGGCGGCAAATTCAGGTTCAGCATGGGATCGCCCTGACAAGCCACCACGTCGTTTTGGAGGAGATTGCCTGCATTGGCTACACAGGAAAAACAATTGATGCCGGTGGGGTCACAAAAAATGATTTCATAGTCAATCAGATTTCCGATATCATTCGCCTGACCGTCGGTGACGGTCAGTGTCCAGGTACCATTGACCGGGCCGGTAAAATTCTCAAGGCAACCTGCAAAAGGGTAGTAACTCCCGTTGTAATTATTGTTCGCCCCCCAATTTTGGTTGTTGTTCCAGGTAGCGGAAAAGCCGGGGTCCGGGTTTGCAGTTGCGTTACAAGGCAAAAACGTCACATCCCATACCGTGCCTGCGTTGCCGTTTGAACTGCAAAACTGCCCGATCGGCCCAACAAGCGTAATCGTCTGCCCGGACGGCGACGTAAGCGTCATGGAAAGATCACAAATCGCTGTGTGGTCAAAATGCACAATCACGGCGCAAACCCCCTGACCGTTCTGACCCAATATCGGGTTTGCTGCGTTTTGGACGGAAATAAAAAAAGGGCCTACGAACAAGTCCGGCATAAACTGCGGACAGTTGGTACAAACGCAACCACCGCCTTGCCCCCGAAGCAGTACCGGTGTGAGCGTTAAGCAGATAATCAGCCCGAAAAAGATGCGCTTGAGAGGCAATTTTGGTAAAAAAGCCGGCATGTCATAGTAGTTGATGAGCAAACAAAAGCCTGCCCGGTTAAGGACGCAGAAACCGAAAGCGCGCCAAAACTATGAAATTGCCGGATGTGCCGTAATTGTCGGAACATAAAACTGCGCGCACGCCATCTTTGCGCATGTCATATTTGCTTTCAGACACATGCACAGGATGCAGGCGGTACAAGTTCAGGCTGGAAGAGCAGGTTAATGATTTACAGTTCGGGAAAATTCACTCCACCTTCGAAAACTTCATCGCCGCTTTCGGGCGCAGGAACAGGATGCCGGTAGTGGCAATGGTGTCGCCTTCGGCAAGTCCTTCGGTGATTTCGACCATGCCGGACTGGCGTACTCCGGTTTTGACCGGTGTGGGCACCGCCACACCACCGCGGTTGACGAATACAATCTTTTCGCGGGCTTGCGGCACGATGGACTGGGTGGGAATCATCAGGGCTTTCGACTGCTTGCCGAGGTCGAGGCTGACTTCGGCGAAGCCTCCGGGCAGCAAATTGCCGCCGGCTTTGTTTTGAACCAGAGCGCGCACCTGAAGGTTGCGCGTTTCGGCAGCGATACTTTGCTCCGTAGCCTGCAGGACAGCGGTATGCGTCCGGGCGTCGCCTTCCACTGTGAAGGTGACTGTTTGGCCAGGGCGAACCAGGTGTCCGTATTTTTCCGGCACGGAAAAATCCAGTTTCAGCGTGCCCGACGACCGGATGGTGGCCACCGGCGAAGCAGGCGTGACATAGGCGCCCGGGCTTATCCGGCGCAGGCCGATCACGCCGGCGTAGGGTGCGCGCAACTCGGTTTTGCCAATGTTGATGCGCACCAGTTCCATCTCGTTTTTCAGCGTTTGCACCTCAAGGGCCGCCAGGTCGTATTCCTGTTGACTTACGCCTTTGACCTTAAGCAGGTCGCCAAGGCGCTGTTCGGTAATCTCGGCCTGCTTGAGCCGGGTTTCCAGCGTGCGTAGTTGGGTTTGCAGGTCCTGGTCAAAAATTTTGATCAGCAAGTCGCCCTTGTTCACGGTTTTGCCTTCGGGCAGGTTGATCGCCACTACCCGGCCGGTGGCTTCGGTGTGGAGTTCGGTTTCCTCCATCGGCAACAACGTACCCGCTGCCGTCACAGTAGCAGTGAGAGTGGCAGGTTTTACGATAAAACCTTCGATAGTAATGTTGTCGTAGGAAGAGCGGGCGGGTTTGTCGGCGCCGTTAGTTTTGTCGCCACTACAAGCGGTGAAGAAAAGCGCGGCGACAGCATGGAGCAGGCAGAGTGTTTTTTTCATGGCAAGATGTCCGGAAGGTACCGAGTGCCAAACAGTACCGGCGACGGTCGGTTCATTTTACGGACAAAGATGCCGCATCCCGTTATTTTAAAAGCGGAAAAAACGAATGGGGTTTGAAAAGAAAAACAACATTGCGCTTAGCGCAAGCTGTTGAACGGGCGCATTTCCTCGCCCAGCCAGTTTTTGTTCCAATCGTCTAACGGGAGGAATTTGGTAGCCTGACGCTTGACCCGGCGGGTCAGAAATACGAAGGCCAAACGGGGCGAAATCCGCCAGATGCGGAAAAAATTATGAATTCGGGTTGCCATATTATTTGGGCAGTTTTGCGTGGATTAGAATTTGTTTATTTGTAACGCACTGCTAACGGCCTGTTCAAGCAAAAAGTTTTCCAAAAAATCTCATTGCCTGTTAAAAACAAATATTTTTTGCTTGTTATGCCTGATTTTAACAGATCAAAAACTAAAACGTACCTTTGCCGCCCTTAAAAGACGAACAATTTCGCAAAAACAACACCCAACCTATGGCAGATACCCTGTCCATCGTCATCCCTGCTTACAACGAAGAACGCACCATCCACCGGATACTGGACAAGGTGAAAGCGGTGGAACTTATCCACGGAATCCAAAAGGAAATCATCATCACGAACGACTGCTCCAAAGACGACACTGCCGGGGCTATCCGACGCTACATGGAGGCCAATCCCGGACTGAATATTCAGTACCAGGAGCACAAGGTTAACATGGGCAAGGGCGCTGCTCTGCACACCGGCATCCGGCATGCCTCGGGGCAGTACATCATCATTCAGGACGCCGACCTGGAGTACGACCCCGCCGAGTACAACATCCTGCTGCGGCCTATCCTCGACGGGTACGCCGACGTGGTGTACGGCTCGCGTTTCATGGGCGGACGCCCGCACCGCATCCTGTTTTTCTGGCACAGCATCGGCAACAAGTTCCTGACCTTTGTGTCCAATATGTTCACCAACCTGAACCTGACGGACATGGAAACCTGCTACAAACTGTTCCGCTCCGACTTGATCAAAGGACTGAATTTGCAGGAAAAACGCTTCGGTTTCGAGCCGGAAGTGACGGCCAAAATGAGTCGGGTACC
>JAEUUV010000312.1 GCA_016787285.1 Saprospiraceae bacterium
GTAGTTTTGCGCATGAAAAACAAAAATGCCCGCCTGTATCCCCTCCTTTCATTCCTCCTTCTGACTATGGCCTGCACTTCCGACGAACCCAACGAAACCGAACGCCCGACCGACGCCGGATACATCCTGCCCTACCGCATGGATGCGCCCGATACGACGTTTTCCCTGACTGCCGAGTTGCGCGAAGTATCCGGGCTGGCTGTTTCAGGTGACGGCGCACACCTGCTGGCCGTGAACGACGAGCAGGGCCTGATTTTTTACCTCAATCCGAATACCGGCGCGGTGGAGCGTACGCGCACGTTTGGCAGTACAGGCGACTACGAGGGCATCGAGGTGGTCGGCACGAATGTGTTTGTGGTGAAAAGCAACGGCGACATCATCCGTATTCCGGAAACCGGCGAGCCGGAAACCTGGCCCACTCCGCTTGACGGCGATTTCAACGTCGAAGGACTTTGTTACGATTCGGTTCAACACCGCCTGCTGCTCGCCTGCAAAGGAATAGCCGGCAGGGGAGAGGCGTTCGCCGGCAAAAAAGCGGTATACGCGTTCGACCTGAATACCCGCAAATTGAACGAGACGCCCGCTTTCCTGATCAATCAGTCCGAACTTGCCCACCTGAAAGGCAGTGAAACCGGCCTCTGGGCGCGGTTGCTGGATTTCTTTTCGTCCGAAAGTTCTGCCTCCGCTTTCGGCCCCTCGGGACTGGCCGTCAATCCGCTCGACAGCAATTTGTACATCGTCTCTTTTGTGGGCCGAGCTTTGGCCGTGGTGCATCCCGACGGGCGGCTCCTGTATGCCGAACGCCTCGACGAGCACTTGTTCAAACAGCCGGAAGGCTTGTGTTTCGACCCTCAGGGGCGCCTGTACATTGCTTCGGAAGGCCGGAAACGGAAGGGGAAAGTGCTGCGGTTTTTGCCGGCAAGGTGAGCATTCGGTAGTTACCCCTGAAAAATGCAAGAAACCCGTTTTTCCGTCCTAACCGCATTGCCGGCGATGGCTGCACCTTTGCAGCAACTTTTTCACAAAACACCCTGCCGGCGTTACCGGTGGAATAAAAAATAAAAAATCCATGACTTTCTCCGAATTGATTCGCTCCGAAAAACCTGTACTGGTTGATTTTTCCGCCGAATGGTGCGGCCCGTGCCGTATGCTGGCGCCGGTACTCGAAGACGTGAAACGCCGCGTGGGCGAACGTGCCACGATCTTCAAACTCGACGTGGACCGCAATCCGCTCATCGCTTCCACCTACAACGTGATGGCCGTTCCGACGCTCATCATTTTCCAGGACGGCAAACCCGTGTGGCGCCGCTCCGGCGTGCTTTCCGCGGTCGAACTGACCAACACGCTGGAGTCGTTTATGGAACCGGCTGCGGTTTGATCCGAACGTTGTCATCCCGGTACCGGCGCGTCTCGGTCGTGCATCATCCTGCCGCTTGCGCATTGGGCTTGTCCCCGCCCAACGCGCAAGTGGAGTTTTATGCGCAACCAAGGCTCGGCGGTATCGGAATGACAAAAGGGCGTAAAAAACTGATATCACAGACCCGGCAGACTCTTATTTTCGCCTTTTCTTTTTCAGGCTAACTTCTTTGCGGCCGGCGCCGCCAATCTTTCCTTATGTGCAAAAAAGGTTCTAAATCCTACAGTGTCTTTGCGTTGAAATGCCCCCGTTGCCACGAAGGGGAAATGTTCGAGACCGGCAGTTGGTCGTTTGTCAAGCCTTTTGACATGTTGCAGCGCTGCCCGCAGTGCGACCTGAATTACTTTCCCGAACCGGGCTACTACTACGGCGCCATGTTTATTTCCTACATCTGGACGGCTTGGTTCTGTCTTTTTTTTGTGGCTATGGTTCACTGGATTCTGGGCTGGGGGCTGAATATGGCCTTTGGTCTGCTGATCGCTTTTCTGGCGATCAACTTTGTATACATTTTCCGGATTTCGCGCCTCATGTGGCTCAACCTGAATGTGCGATACGACCCCAATGCCGCCGGCAAAGCGGGAAAGTAGCGTTGATTAGTGCAACAAATACCCTAAGTCCCGCCGGAATATTCGGAGTGCGTACCGACACCTTTGCAGTATAAAAAAAGCAAAACGTTATGAAACAACACTTCCAGATTCTGATTATCGGTGGCGGGAATGCGGGTATTTCCTTAGCGGCGCAGCTGTTTCGCAAAGACTCCAAACTGGATATTGGGGTCCTTGACCCTTCGGAAAAACACTACTACCAGCCTGCCTGGACATTAGTGGGCGGCGGCGTGTTTGACATCAACGACACCATACGCTCTGAGGCCGAGGTGATGCCCAAAAAGGCACGGTGGCTGAAAGAAGCGGCGGCTTCGTTCGAACCGGAACAGAATGCCGTCGTTACGGCTGCCGGCAACCGCTACACGTACGATTACCTCGTGGTTTGCCCCGGCATCCAACTGGACTGGCACAAAATCAAGGGGCTTGAGGGCAATCTGGGCAAAAACGGCATCACGTCCAACTACCTGTTCAACGTGGCGCCGTACACCTTCGAATGCCTGCGCAATACCAAAAAGGGCAAAGCCATTTTTTCCAACCCGAATACGCCGATCAAATGCGGCGGCGCCCCGCAAAAAATCATGTACCTCGCCGCCGACTACTGGCGCAAACACGGCGTACTGGGCGATGTGCAGGTGCATTTTTACAGCGGCGGCAGCATCATTTTCGGCGTGAAAAAGTACGCCGACACGCTGAACAAGGTCATTGCGCGGTACGGCATCCAGCCGCACTTCCTGCACAACCTCGTGGAAGTAAAACCGGACAGCAAACAAGCCGTGTTCGATGTGTACGAGCAGGGTAAGGTCGTCGGACAAGTGACGGAAGATTATGAAATGATCCACGTGACGCCGCCGCAGAGCGCGCCGGATTTTATCAAAAACAGCCCGCTTGCCGTGCCGGGCAACCCCCTCGGCTGGGTGGATGTGGACAAGTTCACATTCCAGCACAACCGCTACCCGAACATCTATTCCATCGGCGACGCCTCCAGTACGCCGAATGCCAAAACCGGCGCGGCTATCCGAAAACAGGCGCCTGTGCTGGTGCAGCAATTGCTCAGCCAAATCCGCACCGGCAAACCTGCGGACGCCAAGTACACCGGTTACGGCTCCTGCCCGCTCATCACCGGCTACGGCAAACTGGTGCTGGCCGAGTTCGACTACGACAACAATCCGATGGAAACTTTCCCCTTCGACCAGAGCAAGGAGCGCTGGTCCATGTACATGCTCAAGAGCCGGGTATTACCGTGGCTATACTGGAACAAAATCCTCCACGGCACCGCATAGACATACAATCTGGATAATTTTTTCTGCCCGGTCAGGCGTTTGCCTGGTCGGGCAGTTTTATTTTCATTAGTCCGGCTGAAAAAAATCAAACATCTGTTTCTTTCCTATTTCAACCTCAAAATCGCTCAATATTTTAAAAAACTCTTCCTCGAATGTTTTTGCGAGGTGGTGTTCTTTTTGGTTCAAAATATACTTGCAAACGGAGTCGCGGTGTGAGCGGCTGTATGAAAACGCGCCATAACCGGCTTGCCAATCAAATTTGTACGGCGATAGCCGCTGCTCTTTAATAAAGTCATTTGTCGCATTCTTAATTTCCCGCACCAAATCAGATAGCGCTTCCGCCGGCTTCAAACCAATGAAAATATGAATGTGGTCGGACATGCCCCCGATAGCAAGCACTTTATGACCCCGGGTCTGTACAACCCCGGTGGTATATTGATATAAGCGCTCTTCCCATTCCGGCCGAATCAGTGCCTGGCGATTTTTAACGGCGAAAACGGTTTGGATGTAAATTTGGGAAAAAACGTCGGCCATGAATTCAAGATTTTGACGTGTTAACAGGGACAAATATTGAGATTGTTTTCTAATCGCTACCAACGTTAGGCCTCTCCGAGGCCGTGTGACTAAACGTGTGCTTGTGGCTACCAACGTTGGGCCTCTCCGAGGCCGTGCGTTTTGATTGACCTGTGAAATTTGGGCTACCAACGTTAGGCCTCTCCGAGGCCGTGTGATTAAATGTGTGCTTGTGGCTACCAACGTTGGGCCTCTCCGAGGCCGTGCGTTTCGATTGACCTGTGAAATTTGGGCTACCAACGTTAGGCCTCTCCGAGGCCGTGTGACTAAACGTGTGATTGTGGCTACCAACGTTGGGCCTCTCCGAGGCCGTGTGATTAAATGTGCGATTGTGGCTACCAACGTTAGGCCTCTGGCGTGGAATGCCCGGCCTCGGAGAGGCCAAACGTTGGTAGAATCGGGTGATTGAACGATGTTTAGGGCCTCGGAGAGGCCTAACTCCTGGAACAAAATCCTCCACGGCACCGCATAGACATACAATTTGGATAATTTTTTTCTGCCCGGTCAGGCGTTTGCCTGGTCGGGCAGTTTTATTGCCGACTCCTGTAAACCTCCACTTCACTCAAGGCACAAGGCCCTTTGGAGTCCATAATGCTTACCCGAATCAAACGGGCCGATACCGTCGGAAAGGTGAGGATACGGCGCGGGCCGATGGTGCCACCTGCGGCCACTTCGCGCCACTGGTTGTTCTCCCGAATTTCCACTTTAAACTGCTTGATATGCTGCCCTTTGGCGATGTGTTCGCGTAACAGCACGCAATCAAAACCGGTTGTTTCTTCGAGGTCAAGGGTAATGCTGCTGCCTGCTTCGCCGGGGGTTACCGCGCTTTTTCGGTTTCCATCGGTTAATTTTCGGGAAAACCGTTCGGAAGCGCCTTTGCCGGAATACGCTATTTTTTTGCCCAAGGCCAGGTTTTGGGCAAATGCCGCGCGAAGTTTTTCCCCGAAAATCGTCAGCGAGATGGAGTCATTGGCGGCGATTCGGCCGCGCCGGTCGGGCGGAACATTCAGGATCAGGTTGGCGCCGCGCCCCACCGAATTGAGGTAGATGTCAAAAAGTTGCACCGGGTTTTTCACCTTGTCATCTTCCTCGGGGTGGTAAAACCAGCCGGGGCGGATACTCACATCGCATTCTGCCGGAATCCAGTGCCGGCCGTTTTCGTTGCCCCGGTTGAGGGTGTCGGTGGGAGGCCCGGTGGCACCGCGGCCAAAACCGGCGGTGTCGAGCAGGCACCAGTTGATGTCCGACTCAATCAGGCCGCGTTCGTTGCCCGCCCAGCGACAACCCGGGCCTACATCGCTGAAAATCACGGCGTCGGGCTGGAGTGCTGCAGCAGTTTTTTCGAAACGGCGAAAATCGTACATCTGTTTTTTTCCGTTGGGGCCTTCCCCGTTGGCGCCATCCCACCAAATCTCGAACAGTTTTCCGTACCGGGTGAGCAGTTCGGTGAGCGTGGCTACATACACGTCGTTGTATTCGGGAGTGCCGTATTTGGGGTGGTTCCGATCCCAGGGCGAGAGATAAAGTCCGAGTTTCAACCCATGTTTTCGGCAGGCCTGTGCGAGTTCGCCCACCACGTCGCCTTTGCCGGCTTTCCAGGGGCTTTCGCGCACGGTGTGGGCGGAGTATGCGGACGGGAAGAGGCAAAATCCGTCGTGGTGTTTGGCCGTGAGAATTACCCCCCGCGCTCCGGCGGCTTTTGCCACCCGGCACCATTGGTCACAATCCAAATCGCCGGGGTTGAAAATAGCCTCGGGTTCCGTGCCGTAGCCCCATTCGAGGTTGGTGAACGTGTTGGGGCCAAAGTGGAAAAAGAGGTAAAACTCGGTGTCGTGCCAGCGCAGTTGCGCGGGGCTGGGCGTCTGGGCGGGTACTTGTGCCCCGGTAAATGCCAGGAAAAGTGCAGAGAAAAGGTATTTCATAAGACCGGCTATTCGATCAATCCCCGGCCTTCCTTCACGATTTTCTCCTCCTTCATCAGTTTTTTCATCAGCCGGTCGAGGATACCGTTGATGAATTCCTTGCTGTTTTCAGTGGAGTATACCTTGGAAATTTCCACGAACTCGTTGAGCGTGACCTTGGTCGGGATGGTCGGGAAGTACAGCAGTTCGCAGAGGGCCATTTTGAGCATGATCATGTCAAGCACGGCCACGCGTTCGGCATCCCAGTTTTTCAGGTTGGGGTTGATAAGGTTGAACAGTGTTTGGTCTTCCTGGCAGGTTTTGCGCAGGAGTTGTTCGCCAAATTCGCGCACGGTTTCGTCGGCGGGTTCGTATTCCTTGTAAAATTCGCCTTCGACGGGGGTGGCTTTGAGCGTTTTTTTCATGGCGCCCACCACGAGCGACTCGTCGTCGAGCCAGTTGTTGTACCGGTCTTCCGTCATCTCGATGAACAGGTCGTTGCTCTGGAGGAAACGGTACAGCTCCAGCAGCATTTTGGCGTGATCCTGATCGGTGGGTTCGGGCAGTTCGAGGTACTTTTGGTAGGGTTCCGTAGCGCAGAATGCATTGTACATAAGCCGGATTTGATCCTCGTCGAGGTTCTCGTTGGCGTGGTACTTAGCGGCTACCTTGAGGAAGCCGACGTGGTTGGCAATGCTTTGCGTACAGGGATTTTTGTACAGGCGGGGTGTGAAGTTTTTGTCTTCGTCGTCGGGCAGGAGTTTGGCGGCCCGGATTTCAGCGTCCTTTTCGGCGTATTGGGCCACTTTGAGGGTGAGGTAGAGGTGGAAAACGTAGATTTCGTACGTTTTCCAGATGCCATCGTTGTAGCCTTTGAGAAGATCGGGGAAGGCTAAATTTTCATCGCGGTTGAGCATGTAGAGCAACTGCATCACCTTGATTCGAACGCTGCGGCGACTAAGCATAAACTTTCAAATAACGTTTGGATGTGATCGGTGTAAAAAACCGGCACAAAGAAACGCATTCCTTACGGATTCGCCAAGATGTTTATCTTTGCTGTCCTTGCCGCCTTTCGTGGTATCAAAACCCGCTCTTAATCTTGCCTTTTTATCCCTTTGGCAGTCCTGTCGAAGGTTCTTCGTATTTGTAACAACTTCTGCTGCCATGGATTCAATTGATGTAAACGGGGTCAAATATTGGCTTCCTTCCGATGAAAAAGACGTGATGGCCCTGGTGGAAGAGGCGCACGCAAATGGTGAAATTATCTGCTTGCGTGGTTCTGCGCATTCCTTTCCCCTGATTCGTACACTTGAAAGCGGCCCAACGAGTGGTCGTTCATACAAGTACATCATGTTGGCAAAGATGAATGCCGTGTCCATAGACGTTGCCAACAAAACCGTTACAGTGCAAGGCGGGTGCCACCTGGGGTTCGATCCCTGGGATCCGACCCAAATCTCCACGCTGCACAATTCCCTGCTGTACCAATTGGATCAGGCCGGCTTTGCGGTGCCCGACCTTGGAGGTATCATCCACCAAACCGTAGCCGGATTTTTGTCTACCGGCTCGGCGGGCGGCACCACGCAGTACGCATTTCAGGACATGGTGCAGGCCGTCAGTTTTGTGCATTACGGCCCAAAAGGTCCACAAAAAACAACGTTTACCCGCCCGGCTTCCGGCGATCCTGAAGACCCGTTCTTTGCAGCCTGCGGCCCCACAATGGGGCTTTTCGGCGTATTGGTGTCAGCCACGTTCAACCTGGTACCCAAATTCAATATCGTGGGTTTTCAGGCGACCACTACGACGGACCAATGCGCCATTGATTTGTTCGGTAGCGGCTCCGATCAACGCCCCGGACTGGAAACGTATTTTCGGCAAACACCCTACGCGCGCCTGATGTGGTGGCCTCAAAGCGGAGTGAACAAGATGGTGATCTGGCAGGCTAAACCTGTTGCGTCGGAACCGGATTTCAAACCCAATCCGTACCAGGAGGTGCCCTATATTTTCAACAGCCCTATTCCGGCTACCCTGGCCGCCGACCTGCTGTTTACCGGCATTGGTCGCTGGCCCGACTGGCTGCAGGACGCTATGGGCGACACCGAAGAGTACCGAATCGTGCGTGACCTCATCGGAGCGTCTTTTTACCCCCTGCTCTTGCCCAAAATTCTGGACATTTTTGTCCCCCTTGACGCTCCCGATAAAGGCCCGGTACAATTTCAGGACTACTGGTGGACGGGCCTGCCTATGGATAACCAGATGAGCGACAGGCTGTTTCCGGTTTGGTTTACCGAGTTGTGGATACCGCTGAACCAGGCTCAGGCTGTGATGAACACCCTGAACACATTTTATCAGGCAAGCACCCAGAATACCATGGCCTTTAGCTGCGAAATCTACGCCGCAAAGAGCAGTCAATGCTGGCTGAGTCCGGCGTATCAAACCGATGTCATTCGTATTGACGTGTTCTGGTTCGGCAACAATACCGGCGATCCGACTGCGTACTACCAGAAATTTTGGGATTTGCTGGCCCCGTTCAAGTTCCGGCCGCACTGGGGCAAGTACCTGCCCGCCGGCGACAGCCCGCTTGGCGCCGAATACCTGCGCTCGGTGTATCCCAAATGGGACGCATGGTTGCAGATTCGCCAGGCGCTCGACCCGGATCAGGTTTTTGTCAACGATTACTGGCGGGCGCAACTCGGCATCCCGCAGCCTGCGAGCGCTGCGGCGCTCGATGTATCGAACATAAGCCCCGGCTTTTTCGAGACCATTATCCATTGGTTCATGCGCCTTTTCGGCAGAAAAACACAATAAGCACCATGATTCAGGCTGATGCAATGGGGTTGTACCACCCCGAAAACGAAGATCAGGTCGTCGAACTGATTCAACATGCCCTGCAGAACAACCTTCAGGTACGGGTACGCGGCGCGGCCCAGTCCGTTCCGGGAGCGATTTTTACCGACGGTTATGATCCGGCAAATGGTTCGCCGGGCGAAAACCTCAACATCCTGCTGGACAAAATGCGCGCGGTGTCGTTCGACGACGCAAGTATGCAGGTAAGCGTCGGGGCGGGCTGCAACCTTGGGTTTGATCCGTTCGACCCTTCGGAAACCTCCTCTACGGCCAACAGCCTGTACGGACAACTAAACGCAAAAGGTTGGGCAATCCCCAACGTCTCCGATGCCATTCACCAAACGGTAGCAGGTTTCATATCTACCGGGTCGTCGGGGGGAACTATGGCGCATAGTTTCGACGCGTGCGTGGTTTCTGTCCGACTGGTGGACGGCACCGGCGCTGTACGCACGTTTTCACGTTCTTCCGATCCAAACGATGCATTTTTCGGCATAGTTGGCTCTCTGGGCCTGCTCGGTGTGATCACTTCTGTGACGCTGCAATGTGTGCCCGCGTTTCGTATTATCGGGCAAGAGGCGGTGACTCCGGTGAACCAGTGCGCGTTCGATTTTTTTGGCGCCGGCACGCCCGACCGGCCGTCCTTGCAGGCGCATTTTACTCAAACGGAGTACGCCCGCCTGCTTTGGTGGCCGTATCAGACTCTGCAACGGGTAATCAGTTGGCAGGCACGCACCATGCAGCCCTCGGATTATACTCCCCAAACCGGTGCGCCGGACGATTTCACCCCGAAGCCTTATCAGCCTGTTTTTCACAAAGTGCTCGGCTCGACGCTACCGTCCGAAGTGGTGGCCGGTGTGGGTTATAGTCTGGTGGCTTCGTGGCCACAATGGCTGTACGACCTGATCGGCAACGACCCCGACCTCGGCAAGATTGAGGCGGTGATGGAAAAGTTGTTCCCCTATGTGTATCCGATGCTTTGCAACATGTACTTCCCGGTAAATTCGGACACCAACCCGCCCCAGACATTTTGGGACACCTGGTTGGGTAGCCTGCCGATGGACCGGATCGAGTTCAGCAACCACCTCATGCCGCTGAAATACACCGAGATGTGGATACCGATCGAGCAGGCAGAAAAGGCCGTGAACGCCATGCAGCAGTTTTACGAAACCGCCGGGTATCAGGCGACGGGCTTTTACACGGTGGAAGTGCTGGCGGCTCCGCAAAGCGATTTTTGGATGAGTCCCGGCTACAAACAAGACTCCTTGCGCTTCAATTTTATGTGGTTTGCCCGTGGCGCCGGCGATCCAACGTCGTATTTCCAACAGTTTTGGGATTTGTTCAAACAAAAAGACATCTCGTTCCGACTCCACTGGGGCAAGTATTTGCCACCGGCAACCGGCTCGGAAGGCTCCGACTACCTGCGCACGCAATACCCCGGATGGAACGAATTTCTGAATCTGCGCCAACAATTGGATCCGAAGGGTATTTTTCTGAACAGCTATTGGCGAAGCCATTTGGGTGTTTCCTGAAAACAGGTTGCTGTAAAACCAGTCTGCTTTGGAGCATGCTATGGAAGACTCAACAATAAAAAAAACGTGGTTTTGGCCCTTGGCCCTTCGGATTTCGAGGCTTTGGGAGTCGGTGGTACGACTTGGCACGCACGCCCAAATGAGTAACTGGGAGCGCAAGCGTACCCGGCTGCTCAACGGCATCTCGTTGGTGGCCATGCTGGGATACCTCTTTTTCATCTTGTCTTTTTTGGCCCCGGAGCACCGAACCACCCTGTACGAAAGTGTGGTTTCCTTTGTGATTTATTTCGTGCCGATCCTGCTCAATCATTTTCGGCGCTACCTGGCCGCCATTCTCACGTTCAACATTTTTTCTACGCTCATTTACACCTTCTATGCCATCTCGCATGGAGTAGTGGATGCCGCCGAGTACCTGCTCTTGTGTTCCAGCGTAGCGAGCATGCTGTTTTTCAGAAACATCTGGGCCATCCTGTTTTTTTTTCTGCTCAACTTTTCCTGTTTTTGGCTCTGCAAGTGGTCGTTTACCGTCATGCAACCGTTTTTGTTCATGCCCGACGGACAAACGTTGTACATCGAAAACCATGTGTTTACGTTCCTGATCCTGTTTTTGATGATCTACTATTTCAAGTCGGAAAATAAACGCCAGGAGAACTTGTTGAAACGCCAGAATGTGGTGTTGAGCAAGGAAAAACAAAAATCAGACAGCCTGTTGCTGAATATCTTGCCCTACGATACTGCCGAAGAACTCAAGGAAACCGGACGGGCCAAGGCCAGATACTACGAGCAGGTGACGGTCATGTTCACGGATTTTCAACAGTTCACGCAGGTGGCTGAGCAACTTACTCCGGAGGAGTTGGTGGCCCTCGTCAACCATTATTTCAGCGCGTTCGATACGATTATCGGCGCGCACAAAATCGAAAAAATCAAAACCATCGGCGATGCCTACCTCTGCGTTGGCGGATTACCGGAACAGAATACGACCCACCCGACGGATGTGGTGTCGGCGGCTTTGGAAATTCTCGATTTCGTAGCCGCCGAAAAAGTACGGCGCGTGAAGAACGGGTTGCCGTATTTCGACTTGCGTATCGGCATCCATACCGGCCCGGTAGTAGCGGGTATCGTCGGCATCACCAAGTTTGCCTACGACATCTGGGGCGACACGGTAAACGTGGCCGCGCGTATGGAATCCAGCGGCGAAGTGGGGAAGGTGAATATTTCCGAGACCACCTGCCGGTTGGTACAGGGGCAATTCCATTGCGAATCCAGAGGGAAAATTCAGGCCAAAAACAAGGGCGAAGTAGCCATGTATTTTGTAGAAAAACTCCCCGGATAGATGCCTTATTTTTTCAAAACAAGCACAGTCTGAAAGCCCTCGCTTGTGCGCAGCATGCACACGTAACTTCCCGTCGGCAAACTACTGATATGCAGTTCGGCTGCCCCGACGCGCATATCGCCCACCGGTTGCTCCAGCAAAATTTCCCCCAGCAAATTCATCAAAATAAGACGACCGTCGCGGACGGATTGCGCCTGCCACGAAACTGTACCATAATCAAGCACAGGATTGGGCAGCACACGAAGCCCCAAATCGAGCAGGCCGGGTTCGGCAGTGCCTGAGGAAACGCCTTGCACGATGGCGATATCATCGAGTTGCAGGATGTTGTCGTCCGTGGAATCGTGTAAAAAGGCAATGTAAATGGACCGGCCTGCATACTTGGCGAGGCTTGCGGTGTGTGGTTCCAGGCGACCGGTGTAGGCTTGTGCCGACGGGTGAATGAGGAAAAAGTAGTCCGGGTTTGTGTACCCGTTGGCGTGAATGTAGCCTGGGGAAAAAATGTAGTCTGTTACTTTGAGTGAGCCGTCTTTGAGGGCTTCCAGCATTTCAGCGGCTACAAAAATGGTGTCGGTGAACGCATCCGCAAACGGCTCGTTGGTTGTGGTGGAAACGAGCACTTTGTACCCGTCCATGTATCCGGGGCCTTCAAAAGATGCTGAGCGCCAGGAGAGTACCGTGGTGGAGTCGGTGATGAAAACCGGTGGTGTGATGAGCCAGTTCTCGTTGCTTTGTCCGCCCTGGAGGAATGAGCAACTGGTGAAGGCGAAGTTTACGGGCGGGTCCGACAGGTCGCCGAGATCGCTGTCCCAAAACCAGTTTTGCGGCACGGGGACTTCGTCACCACACAGGGTAGGCAGGTTGTCGGCATCCCAATTGACCCAATGCGTGTCGTTTCCGCCGGGAACCAGGAGCATGGTATCGGAAGGGTCAATGGTGAAATTCTGGATGAGCAGGGTGTCGGGGATGGTAAAAAACTGGGCATTGGCATGCGGACTGCCGCAGAGCAGCGCACACAGGAGGAGCAGTTGTTTCATAGCCTAAGTATGTTGTTTCAACCAAAGATCAAGTTCGTGTTCCAGCACATCGCGCCGAACGGGCACCACGCCGGGATACTCACACACCTGCCCTCCGGCAAGATTCGAAAGCACAGCCACCGTTTCCGGATTCAGGCCGGCCGCCAGTGCCAGCGTGGCTATACTGATAACCGTATCCCCGGCTCCGCTCACATCGGCTACATTCCGCGGCACGGTGGGGTGAAGGCGGCTTTCGGCTTGGTCGTCCAAAAATAGGCCCTTTTCAGACAGCGTGATCATGATTGTTTGGCTTTGCAAGTTTTTGCGCAAAAAAGTTGCTGCCTGCCGGAGCGATTCCAGCGCAGGTTCTACGGGAAACGGCGCGCTGTCCCGGATTTCTTTCAGGTTGGGTTTGAACAAATCGGCGCCCTGGTAGGCAAAGAAGTTGGCTTTTTTCGGGTCAACCGCTGTGAGAATTCCGCGTTGGCAGGCAATATCCAGCACCGTCCGAATCACGTTGGGCGTCAGCACCCCCTTGTTGTAGTCCTGTAAAATGATCGCCCGGATCGGCAGGGTATTCAGCAGCTCAATCGTGCGTTCGATGAGCAGCCGCTCGTCGTCGGCACACAGGTCGTGCACGTCTTCCTGATCAATGCGCAGCATTTGCTGGTTGTTGCCCAGTACCCGGGTTTTGACGGTGGTTTTGCGGTCGGGCGAGCGCAGGAGACCGTCGGATGAAAGGCCGGCTTCGGGCAGTATTTTCGCAAGGGCAGTGCCGTCGGCATCATCGCCCACGATGCTGCACAGAACCGGCACGGCGCCGAGCGCGCGGATGTTGAGCGCCACATTGGCGGCGCCGCCGAGGCGGTCGTCGGTGCGTTGGTGCAGCACCACCGGCACGGGCGCTTCGGGCGAAATGCGGCTCACCGTTCCCGTCAGGTACCGATCCACCATGACGTCGCCAATGACGAGGACATGCTGATTTTCTAATTGGTGCAAAATTTCTCCGGCAGTCATGCGGTCAGTTTTTTCTTCCAGTAACGCAGCAGGCCGGCCACCGACATAAACGCAGGATTGGCGGCCTCATAACGGGCAAGTCCTTCGGGAGGGATGCCGGCGGCTACGAGTTCGCCGCGCACAAACGCCTCGAAAGCCGGCGAAATTTCGGCGGCAGGCGTATTGTTTTCGGCGTGTGGTTTCATCCAGGCTGCCCAGGCCAGCAGGTTGGATTCCAGTTGGTCCAGATGCGGGTTTTTGTCGGTAATGCGCCCGAAGTGCGTCAGGTACAGGGTTTGTGCCGGCAACTCGCGCAGCAACCGGATCGAGGCCTGCCAGTCCTCCACATGGATGTCGGGGGGCGGGCAGGGAGGCGACACATACTGTTTTTCAATGCATACGCCGGCTACGTCGCCGGTGAACACCACGGATTCCACTCCCGGGGCCGATATTTCCCAGGCAATGTGGTGTGTCGCGTGGCCGGGAGTGTACCAGGCTGTGCAGCGGAGTCCGGCGGCATGCACGGTTTCGCCGTGTTCGGGGGCGTGCAACAGGTTTTCCGGGATGGGTTCCATGGCGCCCCAGAGGCTGTCCATCTCGTCGCCGTAGATCATGCGGGCCGAATTGTACAGTTTTTCCGGCGCAGCCAAATGCGGCAAACCTTTCGGATGCACGTGGATGGTGGCTCCCTCCCGGGCAAAGGCCCAGGCAGCGCCCGCATGGTCGAAGTGAATATGCGACAAAAAAACGTGCCGGAAGTCGGCAGGTTTCCAGCCGTTGGCCGCCAAAGCGGTTTCCAGATGCCCGAAAGTGGAATACGGCCCGGTTTCTACCAGCACCAGGCCGTCGGAGCCTTCGATTACGAATACGGCGATGGTGTGGTCGAGGTCTTTGAACCCGAGGTCGAGGGTGTGGATGGTCATTTTAATACCTCCCGTGCGATCACCAGTTTCTGGATTTCCGAGGTGCCTTCGCCGATGGTGCAGAGTTTGGAGTCGCGGTAAAATTTTTCCACCGGGAAGTCCTTGGTGTAGCCATAGCCGCCGTGAATCTGTATGGCGTCGGTACTGATTTCCACAGAGATTTCCGAGGCGTAGTATTTGGCTATGGCGGCTTCGCGGGTGCACTTCGCGTGGGCGTTTTTCAGGTCGGCGGCATGGCGCGTGAGCAGTTCGGCGGCACTGATTTTGGTGGCCATGTCGGCGAGTTTGAAACTGATCGCCTGAAAGTTGGCAATTGGCTGGCCGAATTGTTCGCGTTCCTTGGCGTATTTCACCGAAGCCTCGTAGGCGCCCTGGGCAATCCCGAGGGCAAGCGCTGCGATGGAAATGCGCCCGCCGTCGAGAATTTTCATAGCCTGAATAAATCCTTCGCCTTCCTGCCCGAGCATCTGGTTTTTGTGGATGCGGCAGTTGTCGAAAATGAGTTCGGCGGTTTCGCTGGCGCGCATACCGAGTTTGTTCTCTTTTTTGCCGCCCCGGAAACCCGGAGTGTCGCGTTCGACGATGAAAGCCGTCATGCCGCGGCTGTCGAGCAGTTCGCCGGTGCGCACGATGACCACGGCGACGTGGCCGCTGATGCCGTGTGTGATCCAGGACTTGTTGCCGTTGATGATGTAGTAATCACCGTCGCGCCGGGCCACGCACTGCATGCGGCCTGCGTCGCTGCCGGTGTTAGGCTCGGTGAGGCCCCAGGCGCCGACCCATTTGCCTGTGGCCAGCAGCGGCAGGTATTTTTGCTTTTGTTCTTCGGTGCCAAACGAAAGAATATGGTTGGTGCACAGCGAATTGTGTGCCGCTACACTCAGTCCGATGGAGCCGCACACTTTGGCAATTTCGCCGATGATGGTGATGTATTCCTGATAGCCCAGGCCGGCGCCGTGGTAGGCCTCGGGCACCAACACGCCGAGGAAACCGTGTTCGCCCATTTTGTGAAACAAATCCATCGGGAAGAATTGGGCCTCGTCCCATTCCATCACGTGTGGGCGAATATGCGTTTCCGCAAAATCACGGGCGCTTTCGCGGATCAGTTGCAGGTTGTCGGGCATGGGTTCAGCGGTTGTGGTCATGTCGGTGAAAAATGATTGATGATGAGTAAATGGGCGGTGGGAGCGTATCCCGGTTATTCGTCCTGGCCTTTGGGGTGGGCTTTTTCATAAATTTCAATCAGCCGGTCAATGGAGTTGTGGGTGTACACCTGTGTGGAGGCCAGGCTGGAGTGCCCGAGCAGTTCTTTGATGGCATTGAGGTCGGCCCCCCGGTTGGAAAGGTGGGTGGCAAACGAATGTCGCAATACGTGCGGGCTGCGTTGCTCGGCATTGGTGAAGAGCGACAAATATTTTCGCACAGCGCGATAAACGGCGGCGGGTTGAATATGGCGGCCTTTTTTGTTCAAAAAAAGCCAGGGTTCCTGTGTGCCGGGAAAGGCCTCGGCCCGCAGGTTCAGAAAATTCTCCAGCAGGCCGGCCAAATAGCGCGCGTATGGCGCCAGGCGCTCCTTGCCGCCTTTGCCCAGTACCCGGAACACCATCCGCCCAAGGTCAACGTCCGACACTTTCAGGCCTACCAGTTCGCTGCGGCGCATGCCGGTAGCGTACAGGATTTCGAGGATCAGCCGCTCCAGTTGGCCGGTGTAGTCGGGGGCAAATTCGACATTGGAGAACAGGTTGGCCATTTCCGGTTCCTGCACGAATACCGGCAGGCGTTTGCCCATTTTCGGGGCGGTCACCTTGCGCATGGGATCGGAGGATACCAGGCCGCGTTTTTTCAAAAACTTGAAATAGGTGTTCAGGCAGGAAAGCCGGCGGTTGACGCTTCGGGCGCTTTGTCCGGCCTGCATCTGGGAGGCAGCCCAGGCCCGTACATGTGAATGCCTTACCTCGGCAACCGAGGTAAGGCATTGAAATTCTTTGATATAGGCAAGGAACCTGGAAAGGTCGTTTTGATAGGCCGACACGGTGTGTGGCGAAAAACGGCGCTCCAGCGCCAGGTAATTCAAAAACGACTCTTCGTGGAACATCGGTGCTTGGCGACTGTTGGACTATGCAAGGACAGGCAGTGTCCCCGATTGTTTCATCGCTGCGCCAAATTTATCAATCGTTTTTGTTGCCGTACATTTCTTCTTTGTACACGGCTTTCAAAACTTCGGCTCGGCGCGTAATGGAAGGTTTGGTAAACGCTTTCCGGCGACGCAGTTCCTTCAGGATGCCGGCGCGTTCAAATTTCTTTTTGTACTTCTTGAGCACTTTGTCAATGGCTTCGCCGTCTTTGACCTCAACGATGAGCATGAAATTGTTCCTTTTTTGTTGAAAAATTAATTGCGTGAAAATTCGGGCTGCAAAGGTAACACGAAAAACCGCGAAAGAAAAAGCAGGTGTCAAAAGAAAATTCCGACGCCGGAAAATTGGAGGGTTGCCCGATGCCGCCGGGTTCAGAAAAATAGTTCCTGCGCCACCCGGAATGTGTTGGCGTGCGCTTCCACAATGTCGGCCAAACGATGCGAGTAACCGCCACCCATACTGACCGCTACGGGCAGGTGGTTCTGCCGGCACAGGTCGAGTACGAACCGGTCGCGCTCCCGGCAGCCGGCGCGGGAAATGTGGAGCCGGCCCAGTTTGTCGGTCGCAAGGATGTCTACTCCGCTGAGGTAAAACACAAAATCGGGTTGCACCTCGTCGAGCAGCCGGGGCAGGGTTTCGCGCAGGAGGTGCAGATACGGCTTGTCGTCCATGCCATCGGGCAGGGCCAGATCGAGATCGGACTGCTCCTTTCGCAGGGGGTAGTTGCGTTCGCCGTGCATGGAAAAGGTGAACACACGCGGCTCGCGGCGGAAGATGTGCGCCGTTCCGTTACCCTGATGCACGTCAAGGTCCACAATCAGGATTTTTTGGGCGAAGCCGTTGTGCAACAGGAAGTTGGCCGCTACTGCCTGGTCGTTGAAGCAGCAATACCCTTCGCCCCGATCGGCGAAGGCATGGTGGGTACCGCCGGCAATGTTCATGGCCACGCCGTATAGCCGGGCGAAAAGGGCGCATTGCACGGTACCCTGCGCAATGTGCCGTCCGCGCGTCACGAATTTCTCATTGATCGGAAACCCGATAGCACGCACCTCCCGCTCCGAAAGGGTCACCCGGGTGAGTTTTTCCCAGTACTCGCCGGTGTGCGTGTGCAGCGCAACGGATTGATCCAGCAATTCAGGGTGGAAAAAATTAGCCTCCGATACCGTGCCTTCGTACAATAACTGCTCGGGTAGCAATTCATACTTGGCCATCGGGAAGCGGTGGCCGTCCGGCAATTCGTATTTGTACACAGGCGAATAGGCAATCCTGAGCATGGCTGTTTTGCACCGCGGAAACGCGGGTATTTAGGAACCTCAACGTCCCCGCGGTGCAAAACTCCTCAAAAGCGAATTTGGTTGAAAACCTCAGGCCACTTTTTCGGAAAAGAAGTCGCGCACGCGGGCCACGATCTGGTTCTGCGTCATGGAGTCGGCGGATTGTACCGATACAATTTCGGGATGAAAATTCTTGAGCGACTCCATGGCATGCTTCAGGCCTAATTTGGCTTCGGCAGGGCCGAAAATGAAAATTTCATCCGTTGCCGGATCAATCTCCCGGATCAGCGACTCAAAATACCGCTTTTCCTCCTGCTTGCGCCGGGCCTCGTGGCTGTTCTCGCTGATGCCGCCCTGCGGCCCCCAAGGCGTATTGCTGCGCGCGCCGCCTTTGGCTACGCCCCATTCAATTTCAGACTCAAGGTGCTTTACCTCTGGTGCGCCGCCTTTTTCATCATCCATAGCTACAAGCCATGCTTCCTTGTGATCCAGCCAGATTCCCACTTTTTTCTTATAGTTTTTCATAACATCTACTTTTTTGAAGCAAATGTCGGCGCTCGGATAGGGTAGGGCTTTAATGGTGGTCAGGGGTATGGGTGATTCGTGTCACGGGGTAATCGGCAGTCTCATTCCGAACCAATTTGCACCTGACGGGAAGTAATTCATCCGTGTTTTCGCGTGAGAATTTTGTTACTATTAATCGTGCTTTATGCAAACAATTGTCATTTTGTTTAATTATGCTATTTTCAATTCAACTTTAATTTAAACAAAAATGACCTCCTCCCGTTCCATGTGTCTTTCACCTTTGCACACCATTTTTCAAACTCAACATTTTAGCACACATGAAAAAATTACTTTTTAGCCTGATCCTCGCCCTGGGCGCCACGCTGGTGTTTACATCTTGTAAAGATGACGAAGAAGATACCAAGAACATCGTAGAACTTGCGCAGGGTACTGCCGACCTGAGTACGCTTGTTGCGGCTGTTCAGCGCGCAGGACTTGCCGATGAACTCTCCGGCACAGACAAACTCACTGTCTTCGCTCCAACCAATGCGGCATTCGCATCTCTGCTCAGCTCGCTGGGTTTTTCCAAACTGGAAGATGTGCCTACCGACATTTTGGAAGATATTCTGCTGAACCACGTGGTGAGCGGCGAAGTCCGCTCCACGGCACTGACCACCGGCTATGTCCAAACGCTTTTGCCGTTCGGTACTTCGAGCAGTTACCTGAACAACTATGTTGACCTGACGAGCGGTGTCAAAATTGGTGGCTCTACTGTGACTACGGCAGATGTGAGCGCTTCCAACGGCGTGGTACACATAATTGACAAGGTAATTCTTCCTCCTACGGTGGTAAATCAGGCGCTGAACAACCCGAATTTCAGCACTCTGGTGGCAGCCCTTACCCGTTCCGATCTCGGGGTTGATTATGTAACGCTCTTGTCCGGCACGGGGCCTTTCACGGTATTTGCGCCGACCAATGCAGCCTTTACGGCGCTGCTCGCCGAGTTGGGTTTTGCCAACCTGAATGCTATTCCGGCCGCGACGCTGAATGCTGTGCTCCAGTATCACGTAGTAAATGGCGCCAACGTACGCTCCACCCAACTGACAAACCAGCAAGTGGTCACGACATTTGGAGGGGGAACGTTCAAAATTGACCTCACGGGAGGCGCCAAAATCGTGGATGCCCAAAACCGCACGTCCAATATTATCGCCACGGATGTGCAAGGCGCCAATGGCGTAGTGCATGCAATTGACAAAGTGATTCTGCCTTAATTCCTTGGCGGGAAGTACGTTAGACCGTAATCAATTGGAAGACCGTCCGCATTTTTTGGTGCCGGACGGTCTTCCTTTTTTGGAGCGTTCTGTACCGATATTTCACAGCCGGTCTACCTACGGCTGTCAATCGTTTCGCACAGGGATTTCAGGAATCCGGCCGGGTAGCGCCGCACCGTGGAGGTGTCGAGGTGAAAGAACGCCACGCGGGCGTCACGCGCCAGCCGGATGCCTGCGGCGAGTGTCGCGGCCTGTCGTAGCAGGTTGGTGTCCACGGTTTCGTAACGCACATGGTCGTCGGGAAGCAGGTTTGGCAGTTTTGAGTGTTGAGTTTTGGGTGTTGAGTTTTGAGGAGGCTCAACATTGGGGACGATTTTCCAAAGTTCCCCATCGCGGTAAATCAGTGCCCAGGAGTATGCGGGCAAGGCCACATCAAGCGGCAGGGGGTATTCAGGCGGCGCGCCGTGCAGGTATTTCTCCGCAGCAGCCGGCTGAAAGATGGAGTTCGGCTCGTCGGGATCGTGAATATCGCCGGTGTTGTACAACATAAGCAAGCCACGGTCAACCGGCGGCACGCCGGTTCGGTCGGGAAATTTGTACTGGTGCAGTCGGATCGTGGCACTCAAGCGTGTGCCGGAAGGGAGCAGGCGCCGGATTTTTTTCAAAAAAGAAAAAAACGCTGCACGGGTAGCGTCCGTCCAGTCGCAGTCGAACTGGATTTCTGTTGACTGGTTGACTGGTTGACTGGTTGACTGGTTGACTGGTAGATTGGTTGATGGGGGGAATTGCTCTGTGATTTTTATGATTGCTGTCGCAGTTTTTTGCGCCAGCCAGTCCAGTTTTTCCTCGGAAATATGCTGAAATACGTTGTTGGTGATGAATACGCAGGGCACGATTGTCCGTCCGGCAAGTCCGGCGGTATCGTCTACCGTCAGCAGGGAATAAGGCCGAATGGTGCCGTCGGCGTCTCTGGCGATGTCGAGAAACTTGACGTACAGCGTCCGGCAGTTCAGGCTATCAAGCAGGAAAATTTCAGTGGGCGTCGGCGCCAGCCGGTTCTTCCAGTGGAAAAACGCGGGCTGCACGGGTTGAGGTGGCGCCTGGCATGCCGTCAGCGCACAGGCGGCAAACACGATGAAGGCCGCCTGTATGAACCTTGCATTGGGGTGGGGTACCATAATGCGTATGTAAAATAACATATCCGGGATCAGGTTACGTGTACGCCCGGGACACACGCCCGATCCGCCCAAAAATGGGGAAGCGTACCGTTTTGACCGGCTCATTTCCCCATGCTTTATTCAGGGTTGTCGCAAAGGTGGCGTCCAGGGGATTGTGCCCGGTTTGTTTTTCATAATGCCGCAGCGCCGACCACGTAGACAGGTAGCCCAGCAAATGCTCGGGTGTCCAGTGGTACTCCGAGGCCATTTCCGGCAACGGAATTTCCTGAAAGGGAAACGAAATGGTGGTCAAGGCCTCATCCACAAGCCGGCGCTCGGGATCCCAGTAAGCATCCAGAATGTCGCGGTACAGGTGCATGACGACTGCATCTGTGGCGGCGTCAATCTGCAAAAGTCCGTAGCCCACCAGGGCCAACAGCCCGCCGGGACGCAGTACGCGCCGCACTTCGGTGTAAAATTTTTCCAGATCAAACCAGTGCGCGGCCTGCCCGACCGTTACCAGATCGAAGGCGCTTTCCGAAAAAACCGGCTGCTCCGCCGCACCGACCCGATAGCGGATGTTGGGGCGCAGCAGGGCATTTTTTAACTGGTTTTCGCTGATGTCCGTGGCTTCCACCTGACGGAAGCGTTCGGCCAGCACGGCAGCGATCTGGCCGTTGCCGGTGGCGCAGTCCCAGGCGCAGTCGAACTGCCGGCACTGCGCGAACAGGAAATCAAAAAGCGCCGCCGGGTAGCCTGGCCGGAAGCGGGCGTATTCGGTGGCGCTGTGGGAGAAGTTGTCTTTCATGGCTGGGCGAAAATAGTGCCTACGCCGTCATTTTTCCCTCGCATTCTTGCTACTTTTGCAAAAAAATCAACCCATGCCTATCACATCGCTCAGCCAGTTGGATCCCCAGGCCAACTACACGTATGCGGACTACCTCACTTGGCAAATTCAGGAGCGCGTGGAATTGCTGCGCGGAAAAATCCGCCAGATGGCCGCACCCAATCGGGGGCACCAGGGCATCAGCCTGAACCTGTCACGCATGTTTTCCACGGCACTATTGAAAAGCCCGTGCAAGGTGTACGCCGCCCCTTTCGACGTGCGCCTAACCCGCTTCAGCAAGTTGAAAAACAAGGAGGTGACCACCGTCGTCCAGCCCGACTTGTGCGTGATCTGTGATCCGGAAAAATTAGATGTGCGTGGCTGCATCGGCGCGCCCGATCTGGTGGTGGAAATCCTTTCGCCCGGCAACAGCAAGACCGAAATGAAGGACAAGTTCGACTTATACGAAGAGGCCGGCGTGCGCGAGTACTGGCTCGTGTACCCCGGCGAACGCAGTGTGCAAATTTTTCAACTGAACGAAACCGGCCGCTACATCGGCCTGCGCCCATACGTGGACGGCGATACCGTAACCACGCCCATCGTGCCCGGCATGGAGGTGGTTTTGGCGGATGTGTTTGACATCTGATATACTTGACGACTAAGCCATCACATTTTTTGTCATTTTGGAGAAATCCGTCCACTCTACGCCGGGCTGCACCCTCGGGCTGCACTGTCGTAGAGCGGACGGATTTTTCCAAAATGACAAAAAGGCCCTACCGCCTCTGATTCCGATCCAGTACCACCTCAATCCGTTCCAGACAATCCTGGAAATGTGCGCGGTTCACGGCGTCGTTGGCGGCATTGTACGCCGCTGTCAGATCGGCGCGCAACTGAAGCAGATTAGCCAATGCCAGCGAGGGTACGTCGGTGTTGCGCAGGTTGGGCGACATGGTGATGCCTGCGGGTACAGGCGGCGGCTGATACAGCCCGATCAGTTTGTCTACATACACTTTTTGCAGGTTGCGGCGGTGCAGGCTCACTGCGGAACGGGCCGGAATTTCCGACCAGATACCGGTGCGCAGGTCGTCAAGCAGGTTGTTCACCGTGTAGGTTTTGGGGTCAAGTGCTTCGTTTTCGAGCATGCGTTGCAGGCGGCTGGTGCCCAACAGGCTGTTCAGCGTATTTTCCTGTAGCCGTTGGATAGCGGCCACGCCATTGTCGGGCCGGAGCAGGCCGAGCACTTTAGGCTCCACGAGCCAGGTCGGCGTCTGGAACAGGTGTTTGTGCAGGAATGCGACGGCATCGCGCTGCTTGTCGGCAGGCGCCGCTTCATACACAGCCCCGGTCTGGTCGTAGGTTTTGGGCGTTTCGAACACGCCACCCACCCATTTGGTCACGTGGCCGATGTAGCGGGTGTACTGGCCCACCACGTTGTTGTACGTTTCGGCAGCGAGTTCGTAGGTTTTGGCTTCTTCCTTGGTCCAGACGGCGGCGTTCGGCAGAATTTTCTGCAGATTCCGGATGCCGTATTCGGAGGCCAGCATAGAATTATCGCCGAGGTCTTCGTTTTGCGCGCGCGGGTCGTAGGGATTGGACTCCGTCAGGAAGTGCAGGCGCGGGTTGTTGGCGGCCTTTTCCAGGTACCAGCGGTTGAGCACTTTGCGGTCTTCCTCGGCATCTTTGGTGCCGTAGATGGGTTTGTAGCCCCACTCGATGGCCCACTTGTCGTAGTCGCCGACACGGGGCATGAGGTCGGTGACGCCGTCTTCGGGCTGCGCCACATAGTTGAAACGGGCATAGTCCATGATGGAAGACGTGTGGCCGTTGGCTTGCACGAATGCCTTGTCGCGCAGTTTTTCCACGGGTGTGGCATGGCTGGCGCCAAAGTTGTGGCGCAGGCCGATGGTATGCCCCACCTCGTGGGCGGCCACGAAGCGGATGAGTTGGCCCATGAGTTCGTCGTCGAACTCGTTTTTGCGGGCACGGGGATCCACGGCGGCGGTTTGGGTGGTGTACCAGTTTTTGAGCAGGCGCATCACGTTGTGGTACCAACCGATGTGACTTTCGATGATTTCGCCGGTACGGGGGTCGTTCACATTGGGGCCGTAGGCATTCTGGATGTCGGAGGCGAAGTAGCGGATGACGGAGAAACGCGCGTCTTCGAGGCTCATCGTGGTGTCGTTTTCCGGCCAGTCTTTGGCGAGAATGGCGTTTTTCCAGCCGGCTTGCTCGAACGCGGGTTGCCAGTCTTCCACGCCTTTTTTCAAGTGCGCGCGCCATTTCACCGGCGTAGCCGGGTCAATGTAAAACACGATCGGTTTCGCCGGCTCGATCTTTTCGCCACGCTGCTGGCGGCGCATGTCGGCCTCGTTTTTGGGTTCCAGGCGCCAGCGCACGGCAATAGTCTCATCTTCGGCGCGCTGCTGGTCGTCGGCGTACACAGTATTTCCGGTAGCAAAATAGCCCACGCGCGGGTCGAAAAAGCGCTTGCGGAAGGGTGTACGCGGCAACAGAACCATAGAATTGTTGATCTCAAACGTCACTACCCCCGCGTCCAATCCCGCGGGCAGGTTCATCGTACCGGGTGTTTCTTCGCGCAGCGACGGCGGCGACACCTTGTAGGTTTTTACCGTGCGCACCTCTACATTGATCGGGTAGGTGCGGATGCTTTCGATATACGTGCGGTCTTTTTGTAGTTCGCCCATTTTGAAGCGCTGCTTGGCAAAAGACGAAAGGGCAAAAACCGGATTGTCATCCTTGAAAAAATCGGTGACCTCGATGACCACCGAGGTGTCCTTACGAATGGATTTGATGTCGAATGCGGCGGCTATCGGATCCACATTCGAGTTCCGGACGGCTTTGTAAATCGGCTCGAGCGTGTCGGCACTCACGTTGTTGTAGGCCACGGCCCGGACGTAGACCTTGTCGGACGGGCCGCGTTCGAAGCGGATCACCTGCCGGTTGGCTTCTTCGCCGCCATAGCCGGCATTCGTGGGCGTCCGGCTCATACGCGTGATCGAGATGATTTCGCTGCCGAAAATGGAGTCCGGAATTTCAAAGAAGTATTTGTCTTCGATGCGGTGCACGGTCAGCAAACCTTTTTGGCTGACAGCCTTATCGGTGATGACTTCCAGATACGGTTTCGGTCCTTTTTTTTCCTCCTTTTTAGCCGTGGAGTCTTTGGCGGCGGCGGCGGGTTTTTCCGCCACAGGCGGCAGGGTGTCGGTTTTGGTGGGCGCCGGTGTGGGCGCCTGGGCAAGCAGTGCGCCGGTAGTAAAAACAGCGGCGGACACCAGCCAGATTCGAAGCAAGTAGTTGATCTTCATGTTGAAACGGCAGTGAAATGTATAAATTTGAATGAAATGATGTGGTGCGGGTTTTCGCAGGGCAATGTTAAGCAAATAATAAAATTTGCACGCAGTTTTGGATTTCTCAACCTAACCCGTCTATCCTTGCACCGCTAAATAACGCAGGCAAATGTCTTTCCTCTCGCAAAATATGATGTGGTGTATGTGTTGTCCCATGTGTGGCCCGGCCATACGAGGCGAGAGAGGATTGCCCTTCCACAGGACATAGGTTATCGTTGATATACCAGTTTTTCGGAAGCCCTTTCACGCGACTCGTGTGAAAGGGCTTCTTCTTTTTCCGCACATTTTTTCACCAAACAAATACGCTATTCCATGGCAAACAACACTCAACGCCACTTCGACACCTTGCAACTCCACGCCGGCCAGACCGCCGATCCCGCCACCAACAGCCGGGCCGTACCGATCTACCAAACAACCAGTTACGTGTTCAACGACTCCGAACACGCCGCCAACCTGTTCGGCCTGCGCGAATTCGGCAACATCTACACCCGCATCATGAACCCCACCACCGACGTGTTTGAAAAACGCATCGCCGCGCTCGAAGGCGGTGTGGCCGCACTCGCGGTGGGTAGCGGGCAGGCGGCGCAGTTCATCGCGCTGAGCAACATCCTTGAAGCCGGCGACAACCTCGTGAGCACTTCGTTCCTCTACGGCGGCACGTACAATCAGTTCAAAGTCCAGTTCAAACGCCTCGGAATCGAGGTAAGATTCGCCGACGGCGACGACCCCGCTTCGTTCGAGCAGCTCATTGACGCGCGCACCAAAGCGCTATACCTCGAAACCATCGGAAACCCCGGTTTCAATATCCCGGATTTTGAAAAAATCGCCCGCGTCGCCGAGCGCCACGGCATCCCGGTGGTGGTGGACAACACCTTCGGCGCCGGCGGCTACCTGTTTCGCCCGCTCGAACACGGCGCACATGTCGTGGTGGCCAGCGCCACCAAATGGATCGGCGGACACGGCACCAGCATCGGCGGCGTGATCGTGGACGGCGGCAACTTCAACTGGGGCAACGGACGTTTCCCGCAGTTTACCGAGCCGAGCGAGGGCTACCATGGCCTGCGGTTCTGGGAGGTTTTCGGCGACAAAGGGCCTTTCGGCAACATCGCGTTCATCATTCGCGCCCGCGTCGAAGGGCTACGGGATTACGGCCCGGCGCTTAGCCCGTTCAACAGTTTCCTCTTTTTGCAGGGCCTCGAAACGCTCTCCCTGCGCGTGCAACGGCAAGTGGACAATGCCCTTGCGTTGGCCGAATGGCTGGAAAAACACCCGCGCGTGGAGTTCGTGAACTACCCCGGCCTGCGCTCCTCTCCCTACCACGATCTGGCCAACAAGTACCTGCAAAACGGCTACGGAGGCGTGCTTTCCTTCAAAATCAAGGGCGGAAAAGAACAAGCCGACAAGTTGGTGAACCACCTCAAACTCATCAGCCACCTGGCCAATGTGGGCGACGCCAAAACGCTCATCATACACCCGGCCAGTACCACACACGAGCAACTGTCGCCCGAGGAGCAACGCGCATCCGGCGTGGTGCCCGGCCTGCTGCGCATTTCCGCCGGCTACGAACACCTCGACGACATCAAAGCCGACCTCGAACAGGCGTTTGAACAGGTGTACGCCGGGCACGCCGTGGCGGTGGGTTGATGGGCAACACTTTTGTCATTCCGAAGGAATCCCTCCACACTACAAGGGCCGCGAAGCGGTTTTCCCCCTCGTAGTGTGGACGGATTTGTCGAGCATCATTAAGTTGTATCCTGGCAATACTTATCCAAAGTTGTACCCCGGCTCTTGGGCATTTTTTACGGTTTCATGAATCGTTTTTTCCACCGTGCCTAGTGTTTAAATTTGCGGCATGGGCACTTTTCTACCTGAAAGCCCGGCAAAAGAGGCCCGTATCGTATAGGTAATAACACCAATCGCGGCAGAAAAAACATCAAAGAGCCGGGATACAACTTTGACAAGCATGAATGGGATACAACCTCACGATGCTCGACACGGATTCCTTCGGAATGACAAAAAGAGCCACCAGTTGAACATTATTCTTGCTCAAATCTCACATGCTGCAACAATGTCCGAAATAAAAATTTACCGCCATAACCAGCCCCTTCCGCTCGAAAACGGCAGTGTGTTGCCCAACCTCGAAATCGCCTACCAGACCTGGGGCGTCCGCGCGCCCGACGACTCCAACGTGGTGTGGGTATGCCACGCACTCACGGCCAACAGCGACGTACTGGACTGGTGGGCCGGGCTGTTCGGTCCAGGCTGCCTGTTCGATCCGGCGCGGTATTTCATCGTGTGCGCCAACAACCTCGGTTCCTGCTACGGTACCACAGGCCCGCTGAGTCTGAACCCTCCACAGGGCGCTCCGTACTACCACGAGTTTCCTGACATCACCATCCGCGATATGGTGCAGGTACACGAAACACTGCGCCGGCATCTCGGTATACGGCGAATCAACGTGCTGATCGGCGGTTCGCAGGGCGGGCAGCAGGCGCTGGAATGGGCGATCCGGCAGCCCGATCTGGCGGGCAACCTCGTGCTCATCGCCACCAATGCCGTGCATTCGCCCTGGGGGGTGGCGTTCAACGAAAGCCAGCGGCTGGCCATTGCCACCGACCCGACCTGGCCGGAACACTCGGCAAATGCCGGCTTGCAGGGCATGAAAACCGCCCGCAGCATTGCCCTGCTGAGTTACCGCCACTACCACACGTACCGGCAGGGGCAGCAGCCGGCTACCAACGACCTGCTGGATCATTTTCCGGCAGCGTCGTACCAGCGTTATCAGGGTGAAAAATTGGCCAAGCGGTTCAATGCCTTTTCCTACTGGGCGCTTTCCAAGGCGATGGATACGCACAACGTGGGCCGGGGCCGGGCATCGGTGGAGGCTGCACTGGGCGCGGTAGAAGCCCGAAGTCTTGTAGTTTCTATCACCAGCGACATCCTGTTTCCGCCCGAGGAGCAGCGTTTTTTGGCCAGGCACATTCCCAATGCGTGGTGGCGCGAAATTGATTCGCTGTACGGCCACGACGGTTTTCTGACCGAAACCAGGGCGTTGGGCAAGGTGCTGGAGGAGTTTCTTTACGCAAAGCCGCCGGTAGAATCATGGTCCGGAGTACTTGCCCAAACCCGACAACCGGGCGCCGCTTTGCCGGGCCTGAAGCATCGAATCTGGTGAAAAATTAGTGATGAGCGACGAGTGATGTGTGGGGAGTATTTCACCGGGTACGTCACCGACGGTAACACCCAATGTTTGACACGATCAAAAAAATAGTATGACAACTCAAATAGGTTTATTTGGCTTCGGTGTGGTGGGCCAGGGCCTTTACGAAATCCTGGCGCAAAAAAACGGCACGGCGCCCGGGCGCATAACCCGTATCTGCGTGCGCGATCGCGCCAAGCCCCGCTCCTTACCGCCGGGAAAATTCACATTCAACCCGGAAGACATCTTCAGCGATCCGGACATTTCCCACATCGTGGAAGCCACCGATCGCCCCGACGACGCGTTCGGGATCGTGCGGCGGGGCTTGCTGATGGGTAAAACCGTTGTTTCTGCCAATAAAAAAATGCTGGCCGAGCGGCTGCCCGAGTTGCTGCACCTGCAACGCGCTTCCGGTTCCCGGCTGCTGTACGAAGCCTCCGCCGGCGGCAGTATCCCGATTTTTCGAAATCTGGAGCAGTTTTACCGGCACGATCAGGTGCGCGGCATCCGGGGCGTGCTGAACGGCTCTACCAATTTTATGCTTTCGCGTATGACCGACGAGGGCCTGGCTTTTCCCGAAGTGCTGGCGCTGGCACAACAATCGGGTTTTGCCGAAAGCGACCCCACGCTCGACGTGGACGCGCACGATCCGGCGTACAAACTCGTACTGCTGATCTACCAGGCCTTCGGCAAAATTCTGGCGCCGGAAAGCGTGCTTCGGCTCGGCATTCGCCACATCAGTGCGGAAGACGTAGGGTTTGCTGCGCAACACAGCCGGAAAATCCGCCTGCTGGCCACTGCCGAACCGGCCCCTGAGGGAAAAATCCGGGCACACATCCTGCCCGCGATGGTGCCGCCGCGCGACCCGTTTTTCAACCTCCACGACGAGTACAACGGCATTCAAATCCAGACTTTTTTTACCGAAAACCAGATGCTGACAGGAAAAGGCGCCGGCAGCCTGCCCACGGGTTTCGCCGTGCTCAGCGACCTGAACGCTTCCCTCAGGCAGGAATTCGCTCCAGTCAGGCTACTCGCTGCTACTGCCCCGACACAGAACCACCTGCAACACGAGGTAGTCATCTACTGGCGTTGTCCCGATCCCGGGCGACGCGGATTACTGACATTTCAGGAAATTCTGGAAGAGACCCCGCTGGAATCCGGCTTCCGGGTGGTCGGGCGCATCGGGCTGGATGCACTGGCTGCCGCTGCCGGGGAGTTGGGTGAAAGCCGGAGTTTTGTGGCAACGATGTGATTGTTTTCACCGCAGAGACGCGGAGTTTACGCCGTGAAATTTTTTTCATCAAACTCGGCGCACACTCCGCGTCTCTGCGTCTCTGCGGTGAAATTTTTTACTTCTTCGTCGCTACCCGCACCAGCAACCACGCCAGCGTAGCAAAGCACACTACGCCCAGCAATTGGTACCCGCCGGCGCCGAGCATGTGCTCGACATTGCCTTCCAGATTCAGCGCCGCCAGCCAGCCCTGCCCGGCAGGATACGAGGCCTCCTTGGCTTGCCAAAGGGCAATGACCAGCCCCATGAGCGCGCCGCCGGCCACCAGACCGGTGGCGAACAGGCTGCCTTTGCCTAATTCGGCATCTTCGGTTTCGCCGCCGCGGCGTTTCGTGATCCAGTCGCTGAGGCCTTTCATTACGCCACCGATCCAGATCGGGAGCGTCGTGCTGAGCGGCAGGTACAGGCCGACGGCGAAAGACAGCGATTTTACACTGCACAATTCCAGCGTGATGGCTACGAATACTCCGACAAGTACAAACTGCCAGTCGAGGTTGAACGACAGCATGCCCTTGATGAGCGTGGCCATGAGTGTGGCCTGCGGGGCATCGAATTTATTTCCGATGGCGTGTTCGATGCCCATGGCGCGCAGTTCGGCGGTGGGGGTGTCGAGGTATTGCACGGTAAAACCGATGATGAGCGAAGACGCTACCACCCCGATGAACAGGGCCAATTGTTGGTAACGCGGTGTGGCGCCTACGAGGTAGCCGGTTTTCAAATCCTGCGAAGTGGCGCCCGCATTGGCGGCGGCGATGCAGATCATGCTGCCCACCACGAGGGCCATTGGTTCGTACACTTTACCCGACCAGCCCACACCGATGAACACGAGCGCCGTACCCATGATGGTAGCGATGGTCATGCCGGAGATGGGGTTGTTGCTGGAGCCGATGATCCCCACGATGCGGCTGGAAACCGTAACGAAGAAAAAGCCGAACACAATTACCAGAATACCGAGCAGAACTTTGCTCAGGATACCTTCGCCGGGAATGTTCGGTAACACCGCCATGAGTACGATCAGCGCCAGGCTGCCAAAGGCGACGACTTTGATAGACAGATCGTTGTCGGTGCGGGCGACGGCTGTGTCGGCGTTGCGCTCGCGCATGGCGCCGAAACTTTCGCGGAACGAGGCGACAATGGTCGGCATCGTTTTGATCAGGGTGATGAAACCCGCGCCGGCCACCGCGCCGGCGCCGATTTGCCGCACATACGCGCGGTACACGGCGCTGGTCATGTCGGCAAACGTGTGCGCGTAGGGGTCCCAGCCGAAAGGATAACGCACGGTGCCGTCGGCTTGCCGGATGCCGTTGAGCAGGTCGAGTTTGGTCAACTGCGCGGCGATGGTTTCCGGCGGCACCAGCGTGGCAAGCAACGGAATCAGTCCCATCCAGGCCAGTACGCCGCCGGCCACCAGCACCCCGGCAATACGCGGCCCGATGATGTAGCCTACGCCGAGGTATTCGGGCGTGATTTCGCCGCTGATGCGGGCAGCAGGCAGGTATTTGTTGGCGGCAGCCACCGTGTATGCCGGCACTTCGGCGATGAAGTGGAAAATCTTCTGAAACGTGGCGTACACGAACGCAAAACCCAATCCGAGGTAGGCCGTTTTGGCAAAATCGCCGCCTTTCTCCCCGGCTACCAGCACTTGTGCGCAGGCGGTTCCTTCGGGATATGGCAGGTTTTCGTGCTCTTTCACAATGAGCGAACGCCGCAGGGGGATCATCATCAGCACGCCGAGAATGCCGCCGAAAATGGCGAGCATGAGGATCGTCCAGTAGTTGAAATAACCTTTACCGATGCCGTCGCTGAGGAACAGGAACGCCGGAAGCGTGAATACTACCCCTGCAGCCACCGATTCGCCTGCCGAGCCTGCCGTCTGGATGATGTTGTTTTCCAGAATGGTGGTTTTCAAAAACCTGCGGCCAAGCGAAATGGCGATCACCGCAATCGGGATGGAAGCCGACACCGTGAGGCCCGCCTTGAGGGCCAAATAAACCGTGGCGGCGCCGAACAGTACGCCGAACAAGGCGCCCAGTACAATGGCCCGGATGGTGAATTCCCGCACGGACGTGTCGCCCGGCGCTACATAGGGTTGAAAGTCGGATGATTTCATTGCATCAACTGTTTTGAGAATAGCGTTCGGGGATTGTGAAAAAGAACGTGCGAAGGTTTCAAAAAAAAGAGGCCGCACCAAAAGGTTGGAAATAATTTTTTCCAACAGCATCTGGTACGGCCTGATAAACCGATTACGGGAACCCTCGACTTTTACATTTTTATCATGCGCCGCACGGCACTGCCCTTGGGCGTTTCCAGTTTGTAGAACATCAAGCCGCTTGCGGTATTCAGCACAGTGTTGTCAATTGTGATAGCATTGTAGCCGTGGGCATAGGTTTCGGTACGGGAAAACAGCACGGTGCCCGCCTCATCGAATATGGTCAGCACGGCTTCCGAAGGTTCCGGCAGGTGGAACCCGAGCCGCGTGCGGTTTGTCCAGGGGTTGGGCTGATTCTGGTACAGTTCGAGTCCGACACCGGCCACCACAGGCGTTTCGCCGGAGTTGAAGCGCAGGGCAATATCAAGCAGTTCGGGTGTCGTGCCATCTGTCTCTACGCGATAGGCTTCGGCACGGGTAATGCGGCTGGACAAACTCAGCATCCGACTGAGCGACCCGGAGTTCGTGGCGCGGAAGGTGACGGCAAACCCGCCGGCGGATTTGGTGGAGAAGTACGAAGCGGTCATGGATTGTTCCTGCGGGAAGATACCGAAGTTGTCGGCGCTCATGCCGCCACCCGGACGCACATCCACCACTTGAAGGCCGGGGTGGTACAGGGTAAACTGATAGCCGGTGCTCGCTTCGGCGGGGCGGAATTCCACGAGAAAGGTTTCGCCGGCCTCCACTACGCGTTCTTCCACATCAAATGTCAGGGTACCGGCAGTACGGTCTTCCGTGCTCGACAGGCTGTTGGTCACGGCGTTGCCGTTTACATCGCCGGTTTTTACGCCCACGAAGTCCTCGTACATCTGGTGCGTCTGCGGATCCACGATTTCCTTCGTTTCCGGGAAAATTTCCTGGAACGGATTGCTCGGATTGGGGAATACGTAGTTTTT